>NZ_JBSGDP010000001.1:0-231709 GCF_053602435.1 Nocardia sp. NPDC004415 | reverse complement strand
GCGGCCGACTCGCACGCTTTCAGTGATCCGGTGTTCGAAAAAGAAGCCTGGCTGTCGACCGTGATGCTCGAATGGGGCTCGTGCGGTCAGGTGGCCACCGGCGCACCCGCCGCTCAGAACCGGTCTTCGTCGGCGTCGCGCTCGTCCTCGTGCACCGCGCCGATGACGTCGGGCGTGGATTCCCCGAGCGGGCCGGTGAGATCGTCGTTGCCGGTGCGGCTCTGGTAGGCCTGCACGGTGCGCCCGTGCTCGTCGTCGTTGCCGCCGCGCTGGCCACCCGCGCCCGCACCGCTACCGCCGCCCATGAAGTTGGAGCCGCCGGTGCTCGCCGCGGTGGTGTTGCCCAGACCGGTACCCAGGCCGGTGTTCATCATCCGGCCCGTCGTGCCCGGTACCGCGGCACCCGGCACACCGGCCGACTTCGGGGTCCCCGAGCTCGGCGTGCCGCCGGTGCTGCCACCCGCGCCACCGCCGCCGCCACCACGGGCCACGCCCAGCGCGCCCAGCGACGAACCCGGGCTGCCGGTGGAACCACCGGTGCCGAGACCCGACGGGGTGGTGCCCGGCGTCGTGGTGGTGCCGGGCGTGGTGGTGGTCGCCGCGGTGGTGGAGTCGTCGGTGCCGGTGAGGGCTTCCTGCGCCTGCGTGAGCAGCGGTTCGCCGATGTTCTCCGACACCGCCGAGAGCGCTTCCTCCGGCGAGGGCAGCCCGCTCTGCGCGGCGAGCTGCTGCACCGCACCGCTGAGTTCGGCGGTGTGCCCGGCCAATTGACCGCGGGTCACGTTCACCACGGTGACCGCCTCACCCAGGTGCTCGGTGGCCAGGCCGATGAGCGTGGCCTGGGTGGGCGGCAGCATGATCGTCGGCGCGAGCGCGGCGGCCTGCGCGGCGAAGGTGGTGGCGATGGAGGTCAGCTGCGTGTTGCCCGACTGCACGACCGCGGCGGCCTGCTGGGTGATCGCGGCGATGTCGATGCCGCGCTGGCTGGTCTCCTCGCCCTCGGTCTGCGCCTGCTGGCTGGCCGTGGTCGCGGCGTCGGAGGACTGGCCCTCCCACAGCTGCTGGACGGTCTTCACCCCGCCCTGCGCCACGCTCATGGCCTGCTCGATGATCGCCGAGGAGCTGCTCAGGATCGAGGTGGGGTCGATCGAGCCGAAAACCCCCGAGCCGAAGCTGCTCAGCAGCGACAGCAACGGCTCGAACAGCGACTCGACGCCGGGCAGCTCGGGCAGCGACAGCCCGCTCAGCAGCGCGGCGACCGGGTCGTCGCTCTGCGTGGTGGTGGCCGCCGAGGTGTTGCCCGCGCTGGTGGTGCCGCCCGCGGTGGTGCCCGCCAGCGCGCTCTTGGCCTGGTCGAACACGGTCTGCGCGTTGGCCAGGACCGGCGCGACGAGCGCGTCGATCGAGGTCTGCGCGTCACCGAAGGCGGTAGCGGCGTCGTCGGCCACGCCGGAGAGGATGTCCTGGGCGTCCACCGAACCGTCGCCGAGCCCGGACAGGCCCGGCAGGCCCGCGGTGGGCAGGGTGCCCGAGGTCTGGGCGTCGTCGGTGATCTTCTGGGCCAGGGTGAAGATCGGCTCGTCGACGTCGTCGGGCAGCTGCATCAGCGGCACGTCGAGGATGGCTTGGCTCGCGTAGTCGGCCGGGGCCGCGGCCAGCGCGGTCTCGGTGGCCGCGTCGGCGGCGGCCAAAGCGGCATCGGGAGTGATGACGCCCGCGTCGGCGCTCAGCGGCTTCATGCGCCGCCGCCGATCCCGGCGGTCTGGCGCGCGAGGTCGGCCGCGCGCGAGAGGTCCTCGGTCTCGAAGGTCACCGAGGTCTTGAAGGCGGCGTCCGAGAGCGAGCTGAACTTGGCGGACAGATCGTTGATGTCCTTGGCCTGCAGCGTCTGCGCGACCGCGAACATCGCCAGGTAGTCGGCGCCGATCAGGCCGAACACCGGCGTCATCGCGGCGACGTTGCCCGCCGCGTCGGTGATGCCGGCCGAGGCGACATTCGCGGCCACCACGGAATTGGTCGCGGCGAAGGCCGTGACAGCATCGGTTTCGACCGAGAGATCGGTCATGCGAAATCCCCCCAACTCGTCGTGAAAGTTCTTCTCCGGGTAGCGCGGTCGGTGGCCACGGAACTCCCGACGCGGCACCCCGACAGCGCAGTGCACCGAATATAGCCGAACACCCCGACGCGTTTCGACCCGTCCCGCCGCCGATCTGCCCGATCCCCTCGTAAAACTAGAACCTGTTCTATATCCTCGGGCGCATGAAGGTCGCAGTGACCGGCGCAGCCGGCTACCTCGGTACCAACCTGATCCCGCAGCTCGTCGAGCTCGGCCACGACGTCGTGGCCATCGACCGCGCCGCACCGACCACCACCGATCCGGCCGTCACCTGGGTCGAGGGCGATGTGCTCGACCCGGCGTCGATGCGCACGGCGCTGGCCGACGCCGAGGTGGTGTACCACCTGGTCGCGTTGATCACCCTCGCCGAGAAGAACGACCTGGCCTGGCGGGTCAACACCGAGGGCGTGCGCGTGACGGCCGAGGCCGCGCTCGAGGTCGGCGCGCGCCGATTCGTGCACACCAGCTCCATCCACGCCTTCGACCAGTACCGCGCGGGCGGGCACATCGACGAGACCACCGTCCGTTCGGCCGATCCGGACCTGCCGGTCTACGACCGCTCCAAGTGGGCGGGCGAGCAGGCGCTGCGCCCGGTGATCGAGCGCGGCCTGGACGCGGTGATCGTCAACCCGACCGGCGTCTACGGCCCGGTCGACCACCCCGAACGCCTCTCCCGACTCAACCGCACCGTCCTGGAGGCCGTGCGCGGGCGGATGCCGGTGATGATCGGCGGCGGTTTCGACCTGGTCGACGTGCGCGATGTCGCCAAGGGCCTGATCCTGGCGGGCGAGAAGGGCCGCACCGGCGAGAACTACCTGCTCGGCGGCGAGCTCACCATGCTCATCGACCTGTGCCGGATGGCCGCGGCGCACACCGGCGCCAAGGGCCCGCGCTTCGCCATCCCGGCCAGGGCGCTGGGCGCGATCCTGCCGGTGGTGGAGCCGATCAGCAAGCGGCTGGGTTCCGACATCCTGTCCAAGGCGGCCCTGGGCGCGGTGATCGCCGCGCCGCGCGTGGACCACGGCAAGGCCGAACGCGAGCTCGGCTACCAGCCGCGCCCGGTCCGCGAGACCGTGGCCGACCTGGTCGATTTCCTGCGGGCCCCGCGCGCCGCTTGACAGCAGCTCGAACGCATGTTCGACTCGTGGGGTGCGGTGGCAGAGTCAGACCCTCGACGCCGAGGACGGCGCCCTGCCCGGGCTCACCCGGGCCGGACTGGTCCGCACCGTCCGCACCCCCGAGTTCGACGGCATCACCTTCCACGAGGTGCTCTGCAAGAGCGCGCTGAACAAGATGCCGGAGAGCTCGGCGCTGCCGTTCCGCTGGACGATCAATCCGATGCGCGGGTGCTCGCACGCCTGCCGGTACTGCTTCGCGCGCGGCAGCCACGAGTATCTCGGCCTGGACGCCGGGCGGGATTTCGATTCCGAGATCGTGGTGAAGACCAATGTCGCCGCGGTGCTGCGGCGTGAGCTGGGCCGCCGGTCCTGGCAGCGCGAGGCGGTGGCGCTGGGGACCAACACCGATCCGTATCAGCGTGCCGAGGGCCGGTATCGGCTGATGCCCGGCATCATTCGCGCGCTCACCGAGGCCCGCACCCCGTTCTCGATCCTCACCAAGGGCCCGCTGCTGCGCCGCGATCTGCCGCTGCTGGTCGAGGCGGCCCGGCAGGTGGAGGTCAGTGTGGCGGTCTCGATCGCCATTCTCGATCCGGACCTGCACCACAGTCTCGAGCCCGGCACCCCCGAACCACGCGCCCGCCTGGAACTGGTGCGCGCGCTGGCCGAGGCGGGCTTCACCGTGCACGTCATGGCGGCGCCGATCATCCCGTGCCTCACCGACAGCCGCGCCCATCTGCACGCCCTCGTCGCCGCCATCGCCGAGGCGGGCGCCACCAGCGCGACCGCCTTCCCGATGCATCTGCGCGGTCCCACCCGCGACTGGTTCCTGAGCTGGCTGGGCACCGAGCATCCCGCCCTGATGCGCCGCTATCGGCAGCTCTACGCGCGCGGCGGCACCGTCGCGCCCACCTACCGCACCTGGCTGCGCGAACGCGTCGATCCGCTGCTCACCGAGTACGGACTGCACCGGCCGCAGGGGCCGACCACGCCCCCGGTCCGGTCACTGCCCGCACCGGCCGATCAGCTCGCACTGTTCGGCTGAGCGACCGGCAGCGCGCGCGCTCAGGACAGCTGGGCGACCTCGGTGTCGGTGAGCACCACCGGCGAGACCGCGTCCTTGGCCCGCACCAGCTGCACGCCGCGATACAGCGGCCGTTCGCCGAGCCCCGCGTCCCTGGCCTCCGCGCGCAACTGCTCCACCAGCACCGCCGACACCGAGACCGCGGCGGCCAGCTCGCTGGCCGACAGCGCGTCGGCGAGCTTGCGCAGGCCCAGCAGGTGCAGTTCGCGTCCGCTGCCCGCGTCGGTGTACATCGCCAGCGGAACCAGCTGGGTCTCGGCGCCGACGGTCACCTTCAGCACGATGCGGCTCAGCCGCCCGGGGAACACCAGCAGGTGCACGCCGGTCGCGTCGGCCAGATCGATGCGGTGCTCGCCGAGCAGGCGGCGGGCCCGGATCTCGGTGCCGTTCAACCACATCCGCCTGCGGCCGAAGGCCACCACGTAGCCGAGGGTCGGCACCGAGACGACCAGCCCCAGCACGATCGCGTACGGCCAGTCCAGCCAGATCGCCGAGACCAGCGCCACCACGGCACCGAACCCGAGCGCGCCCAGTGCGAGCCTGCGCAGCATCGGCGCGAACACCTCGGGCGCCACCAGGTCGATGCCGACCGGTTCCGCGCGGCCGGAATCCCCGTTCACCCTGTATCCCTCTCCACCGGTCAGCGGCGGGTCCGGTGACGGCGCGGTCAGCCTACCGCGCCGTCCCGCGCCGGATCAGTCCCCGAGCGCGGCGCGCAGCACCGCGACGACGTCGTCCAGCGGCACCGGCCGCTGCTCACCGGTGGCCATCTCCTTGACGCCCACCGTGCCCTCGGCGAGGTCGCGATCACCCAGGACCAGTGTGTATTTCGCGCCGGAGCGGTCGGCGCCCTTCATCGCGCCCTTCATCCCGCGCCCGCCGTAGGCGAGATCCACACTCACGCCCGCGCCGCGCAGCTCGCCGGCCAGGGCCACCATCCGGGCCTTGGCGGCGTCCCCGAGGGCCACGCCGTAGACCTGGCAGCGGGCCGGGTCGGCCGCCGACTTGCCCTCGGCCGCCAGCGCCAGCACCGTCCGGTCCACGCCGATCCCGAAGCCGATGCCCGAGAGCGGCTGCCCGCCGAGCTCGGCCATCAGCCCGTCGTAGCGGCCGCCGCCGCCGATGCCGGACTGCGCGCCCAGCTGGTCGTGGACGAACTCGAAGGTGGTCTTGGTGTAGTAGTCCAGCCCGCGCACCATGCGCGGGTTCACCACATACGGCACGCCGAGCGCGTCGAGGTGGGCGAGGACCTGCTCGAAGTGCGTCTTGGCCGATTCCGAGAGGTGGTCGATCATCAGCGGCGCGTTCGCGGTCAGTTCCCGCACCTCGGGGCGCTTGTCGTCGAGCACGCGCAGCGGGTTGATCCGCGCGCGCCGCTGGGTCTCCTCGTCCAGTGGCAGGCCGAGCAGGAACTCCTGGAGCAGCTCGCGGTACTGCGGGCGGCAGGTCTCGTCACCGAGGGAGGTGATCTCCAGGCGGAACCCGTCCAGGCCCAGGCCGCGGAACCCGGCGTCGGCGATCGCGATGACCTCGGCGTCCAGGGCGGGATCGTCCACGCCGATGGCCTCGATGCCGACCTGCTGGAGCTGGCGGTAGCGACCGGCCTGCGGGCGTTCGTAGCGGAAGAACGGACCGGCGTAACACAGTTTCAGTGGCAGCTGGCCGCTCTTGTCCAGGCCGTGCTGGATGACCGCGCGCATGACACCCGCGGTGCCCTCGGGACGCAGCGTGAAGCTCTCACCGTTGCGGTCGGCGAAGGTCCACATCTCCTTGCTGACCACGTCGGTCGACTCACCGACACCCCGCGCGAACAGGGCGGTCTGTTCGAAAACCGGCAGCTCGATGTGGCCGTACCCGGCGAGTCGGGCGGCGTGGATGAGCCCGTCGCGCACGGCGACGAACTCGGCCGAGCCGGGCGGCACGTAATCCGGGACCCCCTTCGGGGCGGTGAAGCTGCTGGTCTTGGTCACGATCATCCAGTTTTCCCCACGGGCGCCCCTCGCGTCCAACCGGTTACCCTCTAGACGAAATCGACGACACGGGAGGAACGCGGTAGTGCCGAGTAACGAACAGCGACGGGCGGCGGCCAAGCGCAAGCTGGAGCGCCAGCTGGCCCGGCGGGCCGAGCAGGAGAAGAAGCGCAAGCGCCTGATGATCGCGGGCTCGGCCCTGGGTGTCGTCGTGGTCGCCGCCGCGGCGGTGGGCGTGTACTTCCTCACCAAGGGCGGCGACGAGGACGCCACGGCCGCCGAGTCGTCGTCGGCGGTGCCGACCACGCAGTTCGTCAACACCCCGCTCGACATCCCCGGCCCGCCGCCCGCCGCGGCCAAGCCCGCCACGGTGGACTGCTCCTACCCGGCCGACACCGAGCCGCCCGCCAAGCCGGTCACCGCGCCCGCGGTCACCTCGGTGGCCACCGACGGTCCCGAGGTGAAGGTCTCGATCGACTCCACCCAGGGTCCGATCGGCCTGTCGCTCAACAGCGCGCAGGCCCCGTGCACGGTCAACTCCCTGGTGAGCCTGGCCCAGCAGGGCTATTTCGACAAGACCAGCTGCCACCGCATCGTGGCCACCCCCGGCTTCGGCATCCTGCAGTGCGGTGACCCGACGGCCACCGGCCGCGGCGGGCCCGGCTACAGCTTCGACAACGAGTACCCGACCGACCTGTTCGGGCCCACCGACCCGGCGCTGAGCCAGCCGGTGAACTACCAGCGCGGCCTGGTCGCCATGGCCAACGCGGGCACCTCGCCGGAGGGCAAGGGCACCAACGGCAGCCAGTTCTTCCTGGTCTTCGGCGACACCCAGCTACCGCCGAACTACACCATCTTCGGCACCATCGACGAGCCCGGTCTGGCGACGCTGGACAAGGTCGCCGGGGGTGGCGTGGAAGGTGGCGCCGAGGACGGGGCGCCCGCCATCCCGATCTCGTTCAACTCCGTGAAGGTCGGCTGAGACCCACCGGAGTCCGGTAACGGGCCGGTCACCCTCGCGGTGACCGGCCCGTTGCCGATTCGCCGACCTCGACACGGACGCCACACCTCCGCTCGTGTCCTCACCGGGGTAGTCTCAGATGTCCACTTCCACAGCAGCATCGGGGAGCAGTCATGGCGGAACTCGACGACATCGGCAGCGAAACAGCGTCCATGATGCGCACGATGCTGCAGATGGCCACCCTGGTCGCCCTGAAGTCGCGCGAACACGGCCAGAAAGAGGCCGAGTCCCGCGCCAAGGCGGTCGAGGCCAAGATCAAGGAAGCCAAGGAACTCCAGTTGCGCGAGGCGCGCGATCTCAAGGCCAAGGACCCGCGCAACATGGAACTCGAGCACATGATGTCGGTGGGCAACAAGGCGACCCAGCAGCGCGGGCTCAGCCTGGAGAAGGACCCGTCCTCACCGTTCGCCGCCACCAGTGTCGTCGCGGCCAACCCGCCGCAGCTCGGTTACGACACCGTCGAGCGCCGCGCCGCGATCGCCGCGCATCTGGAGCGCGCAGGCGTGGCCCCGGAGCTGAGCCAGGTGCGCATGCTGGTCGAGATGGGCCACGGCATCTCGCCCGACGAGGCCATTCGCATGCAGGATTCGGCGGTCAGGAACATCCCGGCGCGCGCCCGTGGCCTCGAGCGAAGCATCGAACGCGGCATCGAACGCGGACGCTGATCTCGGCGGCGGTCTGTCCGGCTCCGCCGCCGAGATCGAGTCCCGCTCAGGCGGGGTGGATGTGCCCCTTGTCCCACAGCCCGTTCTCGGGCTCGGTCCACTGGTCCACCGCGGGCGACTTGAGCGGCAAGGACGACAGCATCTCTTTGTGCCCGTTGCGCACACTGCAGTACTTGAACGGACCGCGCGGATCGAACAGCTTGGTCATATGGGGATCGGCGTGTTCGAGGAACCACACACTGATGCCGGGCCCGCCCTTCATACGGTAGTGCTCCCAGGCCTGCCACAGTGCGTCCAGACGTACAGCCGCCTCGGGGTGGCGCCACCACTCGGGGCACCACACCGTATCGCTGATGTCGGTGACCTGACGCCGGTAGAGCTGACTCAGATATTCTCCGACGAACTCGGTCACCCCGGCGTAGACGATGTCCTGCTTGTCCGCACCCGGAATCTCGTTGCTCACAGCGGTTTGACCTCCTCGATGTCACCGATCTCGTCCGGCGGAATGGGTTTCGCCAGCATCCCCGACGGCTGGCCGATCACGTCCTCGATGCGGGTCTTGCGGGTGGGATCGTTGTCCTCGATCGAGCGGCGGACCGCGGCGTCGTACTCCGATTCCCACCACGGCACCGTGCGCACCAGCACCGCGGGCTGACCCGAGGTGAACACCACCGCGCGGCCGCGGGGCAGGGTCGCCAGGCCCTGGGCGGTGAAGGTCACCGAGGAACTCAGCGAGCGCGAGTAGCTCTTGCTGTTGCCCGACTGCGACATCGACTGCGAGATCGAGTCGTATTCGCCGATCGCCTCGGAACGGTCCCGCAGGAACGCCATGTCGTCGATGCCGCTGCCGAGGACCTTGATGTTGGCCGCCGACCACAGCGCGCTCATGCCCGCCTCACCCCAGCAGCGCGCGCCCTGGGCCCACGACTGCAGCACCGTCATCACCACGATGCCGCGCGAACCGAAGTGGCTGTACTGCTTAGGCAGATCCTTCCAGCGCACCACGTTGGCGGCCTCGTCGAGGACCGCGAGCAGCGGCACCGGCAACCGCCCGCCGGAGGAACGCGAGGCCTTGCGCATGGCCACGTCGATGACCGCCTCGGTCAGCGCGCTGACCAGCGGCGCCGCCGATCCACGACCCTCGAGCGACAGGCAGTACAGGGTCCCGTTGCGCTCGATGAACTCGAGCTCGTCGAACTGGTAGCGGTCGCTGTTGCCGCGGGTGATCCATGGATGCACGTTCGACAGCTGCAGGCAGCGGATCATCTTCTTGGCGGTGCCGAAGATGCCGCTCTTGGTGCGCTGTTCGGCGTTGTACTGCATGGCCAGGCCCGCGGCGGTGAAGTCGTGCCCGGCGCCGCGCAGCAGCTCGATCGGCTCGGAGTTCTGCGAGTCGGTGACCCACTCCCAGACCTGGGTGATCGGCTTGCCCGCGATGGCGGCGGCCAGGAACAGCCCGGCCAGCAGGTCCTCGGCCTCCGGGTCGAAGAAGCTGTCGGACTTGTCGCCCTCGCCGCGTTCGGCGTCGGCGAAGTGCCCGGCCAGCCGGGCCGCGCGCATCTCACAGCCCTCCTGCCGGTGGTCGACCCAGGCCAGCGGGTCCCAATACCACTTGGCGCGTTCGCCTGCCACGCCCTGCGGGTCGAAGACGAAGGTGCGGCTGTCGCGGTCCTCGCGCACATTGCGGGTGGCGTCGACGACGTCGCGCTTGTTCGAGGTGGTGATCACCGGGCCGATCGCGGACAGGATCGCCGGGATCACCCGCGAGGTGGACTTGCCCTGACGTGGACCCCAGATGTCGAGGTGCAGGTCTTCGTAGGAGCCGTAGAGCGGCGAGCCGTCGGCCACCGCCACCCCGATCGGCACGCCGGGCGCGTCACCGGGACGCAACCGCACGCCGAGCTGGGCCGCCTTCTCCCGCACGCCCGCCTCGGTGATCGAGGCGATCGCGCTGCCGACGCCCATGTAGTCGGCCTTGTCGTCGATCGCCAGCCTGCCGACGACGGCCCGCTTCCTGAGCCGGTTGCGGATCACGTAGTACGCCACGATCGTGGCGATCACCAGTAACACGATCACCGTCGAGGCGCGTGGCCAGTGCAGTTTGCCGCGGGCCAGATCGGCCACCACGGCGATCGGGTTGATCGGGATGTTCTGCGGCACCACCGCCATCGCGTTGCCCAGGTGCAGCGCGACGGCGAGGGTGATCAGTGTCGCAAAGCCGACCACGATCAGGATCAGCGTCGTATCGGGTCCGACCGCGGCCGGATCCGTCACCTTCTTCTTCGCCACGTGTGCCTCCCTGTGGACCTTGTCGGATGCTCGGTTGTGCCGGCTAGCGGAACGCGTCAAGGCGCCAGCCCTGCGGCGTCTGCACGACGGTCGCGATGACCGTGCTCGGCGGCAGGGCCTCGGTGCGCCCGTCCGGGTAGACGACGGTCTGCTCGACGCCGATCTTGTACTGCGCCACCGCCGGATCCGCGCTCGCCGGTGGTTTCTCGCCCGAGGCGAAGGTGAACGCCTCCACATGCGCTTTCGCCTTCGCCCACTCCGCCCACTGCAGCGACGGTTTCGGCGTGTCGGCCACTCCGGTCGAACTGTCCAGCATACGGATCATGCTGGGCCCCAGCCATTTCCGCGCGCGCTGCACCGAGGAACCCGGCTGTTCGGTGGTCGGGTACCAGGTGTAGATCTCGCGCAACGCCACCACCGCGACCCCGTCGGCGGTGGTCGGATCGGTCGCCGCGCCCGCCTCCAGCAACCGGGTGGTCGGGGTGACCTGGTCCGGGCGCGCGGAGCCGGAGTCACCGCCGCAGGCGGCGACCGTCGTGAGGACCGCCACGAGCATCACCGCCGGGATCGTGCGGATTCGTGTTCTCTCCCACCAGGTTATCCCCGGTGTCCGACACGATGTGGTCACAACACCCTCCTCGCCCGCGCGTCGCCCGGCACCGCCACCTCGACGACGCCACCGCCGCCCCGGGTGCTCGCCGCGGGCCGCGCCTGGATCATCCGGCCGTTACCCGCGTAGATACCCACCTGCGCCGGACCCTGCCGCCCGAAGTCGCTGAACACCAGATCGCCCGCGGCGATCTTGGCGATCGGCACCTCGTATCCGGCCTCCCACTGCTGTTCGGCGGTGCGCGGCAAGGTGACCGCGCCCGAGGACGCCGCGAACACCGCCGCCGCCGTCAGGCCGGGCCCGTCGAACCCGCCGCCGCTGGGACCCTGCGCGCCGCCACCACCCCACACATACGGCGTGCCGAGCCAGTCGTGCGCGGCCTCGACGATCTGCGCGCCGCCACCGCCCTGCTCCGGGGTGAACCGGCCCTGCGCGCCGGGCGCGCGGTACTGCGGTTCCATCGACAGGATGTTGGTGACATACGGCCTGGTCTCCGAATAGTGCGCCGCCACCTGATTGGGCATGCCGCCGGAGGCCAGCACCGCGCCCTCACCGGCGTTGTAGCCGGCCAGCGTGAGCGCGGCGAGGTCACCGGAGACCTTGCCGGCGGCCATCCAGCCCGCGATCTTGTGCGCGATGGCGCACATGTAGCGGGCCTGGCCGATGATCGCGTCGCCGTCGTCCCACACGCTGGCGCGGCCGTTGCCGTCGGCGTCGATGACATACGGTTTGCCGTCGTCGGGATTGATGCTCACCGCCGTCCCGGGCAGGAACTGGGCCAGGCCCTGCGCGCCGGCCGGCGAGGTGAGCCCGCGCCGGAATCCGGACTCCTGCTTGGCCTGCGCGGCCAGCAACGAGGAGGAGATCTCCGGGCAGACGGTGCCCGCGCGGCGATACCAGATCTCCAGGTCGGCGGGCACCTTGCCGTCGGCGAGCAGGCCACCGGCGCTGCCGAAGCCGCGCACACAGTTCGGGTCGCTGGAGAAGGCCCGCGCGCCACCGACATCCGGGGTGGGCGCGCCGTCGAGCCACGGCATCGGGTCGATCTGGCGGCCACCGGTGAAGCGGCCACCGGGCACGATCTCGAAATGCAGGTGCGGGCCACTGGATTCGCCGGCCGAGCCGACCATCCCGATCGGCTGGCCGGCGGTGACGGTGTCGCCGGTGCGCACCCGCACGCCGCGATCCCACATGTGGCCGTAGACCGCGGAGTAGGCGCGACCGTTGGTGTCCACGGAGTCCACCACGATCCAGTTGCCGAATCCCGACGCGGGACCGGCGGCGACGACCTTGCCGTCGGAGACCGAGTAGATCGTGGTGCCGTCGGCGGCGGCCATGTCGATGCCCTTGTGATCGCCACCGCGCGAACCGAACACGTCGGAGATGGTGAAGGTGCCCACCTCGAGCGGCAGGGTCCGGCGCAGCGGCCCGACTCCGGCGGCCAGTGAGGGCGTGCCGGTCACCGCCGGATTCGAGCTCGGCGACGCGGTGCTCGTCGCGGCGGCGCGGGGGTCGCCGGGATAGTCACCGCCCAGCTGGGGCAGAGTCGCGGCCGAGGACCCCACCAGGATGTCGCCGGTCTCGCAGGTCTCGTCGGAGGAGGGCAGCACGATCACCAGCACCAGGGTGACCAGTCCGAGAACCGCGCCGAGGGCAGACATCACGATCGTGCGCGGGCTCATCGGGCGCCCCCTGCCGTGCCGCGCCGGGCGCCGGGATCCGGGTCCGCCGCGGCGGTGTTCACGTCCGGCGCCGGGTTTCGTTGAGCGTGTCGGCGAGGGTGCGGTTCATCTCCGCGGCGGCGGCCAGTTGCTGCTGGAGCAGCACCACCTTGCGCCGCAGGGCGGTCGCGTCCATCCGGTCCAGGCTCGGGCCCTCGGCCGCGCGCACCCAGTTGCGCACCGAATTGGCGTGCACGCCGATCTGTTCGGCCACCACCCGGCACGCCTCGGACTCGCTGCGCAGCTTGTCGGTCAACGCGACGACCTGCTCGACGGCGGCCTTGCGCACCTCCGGCGAGACCCGCCGGTAGGACCGATGCGGCATCATGGCTGTCCCCCGTTCGCCGACGGGTCCGGTGCACCACGCGGGTTGTCCCCGAACTCGCTGAACCGCTGATTCGTGTCGTGGATTCCGCTTTCCTTCTCCGACACCGTGAACTCCATGTGGAAGGGGATGCCCGGCCGGCGATCCTCACCGATCTTGAGCAGGAATTTGCCGGTACCCGGCGGGGAGGGCCGCTGCTGGCCCGGCCGCAACGCCTCACCGGTGAGCGCCTGCGGCGCCGACCAGCCGGTGACCATCTCCTGTTCGGCGGAGGTGAACGGCACCGTCGAATCGAGCCGGGACAGTTCCTCGGCGGGCAGCGCGCCGAAGATCTTGGCGCGCGCGCGTTCCAGGAAGCCGATCGCCTTGGCGATGGCGGCGTCGGACCCCAGCGCCTGCAGGTCCTTGATGGTGTGGCTGATCATGATCAGCGCGGTGGCCAGGCCGCGCTGCAGACGGGTCAGCTCGTCGACGCGGTCGACCATGAAGTCGCCGAGGCCGAGCACCTGCCACAGCTCGTCCATGACGACCTGGAAGTAGCGCTGCGGGCCGAGTTTCGCGTCGGCCAGCACGTGCGCGGCCTCGACGGAGGCGAAGCCGTCGGCCCAGCAGGCCAGCATGACCGCGGCCTTGAGCTTCTTGTCGCCGGTGGGGATGTGCGAGACGTCGATGCACACGGCCACGGCGCCGGTGTCGATCGGCACGGAGGTCTGGCCGTTGAAGATCGCGCCGAACGGGCCCTGGGTGAGCGCGCGCAGCGAGCGGCGCAGGTTCTTGATGGCGTGCTGGTATTCGTCGTCGTCGTCGGCGCCCGCGTCCAGCATCAGTTCCGGGCCGCCGCCGATGATCACTTCGAGCAGGTTCTCCATGATCGGCGGTTTGTCCGGGGTGAAGCCGCGGCCCGGCTGGTAGAGGATGCGCAGCGCGGTGGCGATGAGGGTTTCCTCGAAGTCGGCCACCCGCGCGCCACGGACGAGTTCCACCAGGCCCGCGATCAGCGTCACCTGCCGGGCGCGCAGATCCTGCAGCACCTGCTGTTGCAGCGCGGGGAAATCGGTGAGCCGGGGCACCACAGCGCCCAGCACACCGGCGGCCAGCGGGTTGAGTTTGCCGTGGCCGTAACCGAGGTCGATGACCTGCCCGCCGACGAGTTCCACCATCTTGCGGTAGTCGGGCTTGACGTCGGCCAGGATCAGCGGGGTGATGCCCTGGGCGATGCCGCCCAGCACGATCCGGCGCACCAGCGAGGACTTGCCGAAGCCGTTGAGGCCCAGCACGAACAGGCTCGGCGCGGTGATGAAGCTGCCGCGCATGAACCAGTTCATCGGGTCGAAGCAGACCGGCGCGCCGGTGTGCAGATGCGAGCCGAGCGGGGTGCCGATCAGTGGCGCGCCCGCGCCGACCGACCACGGCCACAGGCCCGCGACCTGGGCGGTGGTGGCCCGGTATTCGACCGGGCGGCCGACCACGTTCATCTTGCCGCCGCCGGGGCCGGAGTAGCCGCGGTCGGTGAGTTCGGCGGTGGTGCGGTCGAATCCGTCACCGACCACGGCCTCCGAGCGGGCCTGGGCGTTGTTGCGGCGCAGGTCGTCGGTGTGCAGGCGGAAAGTGGCCCAGGCGGCGCGCAGTCCGGACTGCTCGCGCTGGATCATCTCGTAGCGGGCGCGGGTGGCGTCGTCGAGCAGCGCGGGACCCTGCCTGCGGTCCGGCCGCGCCTTGGACTTGGCCGCCCGGCCGGTGCCCATCGCGCGATCGGCGGCGTCGTCCGGCCGGTCGGGTCGCGCGGCCTTGACCGGGCGCGTCGGCTTGCTCAGCCGGGGCTTGGCCGGACGCGGCTGGCGGCGCGGATCGTCCTGGCCGCGATCGTGTTCCAGCCGGGGGCCGTGGTCCTGTTCACGCAGTCCACGCCGGGGCTGCTCAGGGCGCGGGCCCCGGGCGCGCCGCTCACCCTGACCACCCGCCGGTCGCGGTCCGCGAGCACGGTCGCCACGGGGACGACCTGCCTCGCCGCGCGGGTCGCGGCCCTCGCGAGTGCCGCGCGGTTCCTCGGGATGTGGCCGGGACGAGCGCGCGTCTTCACCGCGGGGGCGGGCCGCACGCGACCGATCCTCCTCGCGCGCACGGCGTTCACCCTGCCTGCGCTCCGCGTCGGTGCGCGAGCCCCGTGCCGCGGGCTCGCCCTCGGCACGGTCGGTGCGCTCGTCGAGACCGAGCACATCCTCGCTCACGCGCGACGGGCTGCCCGCGGGCCGCGGCTCGCGTTCGCCGCGGATGCGCGGCGGCCGGTGCACCGGGCGCAACGCGATGTCGTCGCGGTCGCGCACCGGGGGTTCGTAGTCGCGTCCCATGTTCGCCTCACCCCGCCAATGCCTTCGGAATGGTCGCGTGCTCGGGCAGGATCACGCCGCATCCCAGGGAGGCCGCGAACGCCGCGGCCTGGTATCGGTAGCAGCGCCGGATCTTGAGCCGGGCCTGCGTGGAGAGGTCGCGGGTGATGGCCTCGATGCGCGGCAGATCGCCCCGCAGCGGCTCGGTGATCGTCACCAGCGCGCCGAAGCGGGTCACACCGTGCCCGCGGGCCTGTTCCTCACGAGCCTGCTGGGTCGCGCCGACCCGCAGTGTCGCGGCCGCCGAGACGACGCCGCGCTCACTCTGCTGCGCCACGAGCGCGTTCTTGAAGTCGTCGTCGACGATCTCGGCGGCGTCGGCGGCCGAGTGCGGCCGGTAGACGATCGCGATGCGCTTGCGCGGCACTTCGGGATTGGGCGCGAGCAGCCGCTGCAGCACCCGTTCGTCGACGGCGCCCTCGGGTGCGGCGTCCATCTCCCAGGTCACCGAGCGGCCACCGTCGTGGATCAGGTGGTCCCACTTCTCGTCGTGCGAGACCGGGCCCGCGTCGTCCCAGCCCAGCCCGTGCCCGCCCGGGTCCGCCGCGGCGACCTCGAGATCGGCCTGGGCGGCCGGGTCGTAGCTGCGCCGGATGAAGGAGATGACCTCCTCGGCCGACATCGGCTGGGCCCGCACGCCTGCCTCAGCGAGCGCCGCGCAGATGCCGGGCAGCCTACGCCCGATCTCCACGGCCTCCTCGGCCGGGTTCTTGCGGCGCTCGGCGGTGGTGGCCTTGAACGTGATCGCCACCCGCGGCAGCAACTGCACCCGCTCCTGCGGCAGTTCGGTGGCCAGTTCGTACATCACCTGCTGGGCCAGATCCGGCGCCTCCGGACGGGTGATCGTGGAGACCTCGTTGAGCAGCCGGTTACCGGTCTCGGGCACGGTGTCGATCACCGGCACCACCGCGACGATGTCGCTGGTCTGCCCGACCGAGGCGAGGAAGGTGCCCCAGGCCGCGACCCAGCGGTCGATCACCGGCTGGTCGACCGCCTCGTGGCCCTGCGGCCAGGCCCGCAGCACCACCGTGTACTGGGCGAAGGCGGGCAGGTGGATCATCCCGAAGTGGTAGCCGCCCGCGTCGATGCCTTCGTAGAGCTTCGACGGAGCGAGCAGCCCTGGCAGTTTCGTGACACCGCCGGGGATCCGGGAGAACCGGCCGCCGCGGTACACGTGCTCGCCGTTCTTGCGCGAGCGCATCCAGTTGAACATCATCAGTCCCGTCTCGTAGCCCGAGCGGCCCCCCGTCCGCCACACCAGCGGCACCATCACCAGCGCGCCGAGGCCGCCGACGATGAAACCCCATTTGAATCCGCCGACCATCGCGCAGATCAGCGCCGTGATCACCACGACGAAACCGATCACGGTCTCTTCCCAGCGCAGGCCGAAAAGGCCCGCGCTGCGCGGTTTCTGCCACAACCCGTACGAGCGGCGCTCGTAGGTGTCGGTCACCGAGGTCGTCATCGCGGAATCGTGCTCCTGCCGAGGTCGGGTGCGCGGTTGGCCCAGCGGTCACCGGCGACGTCGCCCATCGCCTGATCGGCCCGGGTGGTACCGCCCGCCGCCGCGCGCGCGGCCGCCATGTTGCGGGCCGCGCCCGAGGGCACCGACCCCGAACTCGGTGACGCGGCCGCCGTGCCGCCTCCGCCACCGCGCGGTGGTGGTGTCGGCCGTGGCGCGCCACCACCGGTACCGGGCGCGCCACCCGGGCGCGGTCCACCGCCGGAACCGGCGAAGTACCCGGCCGAGCCCGGCGCCGCGGCGGGCCGGGAGGCGACCGCCTTGGTGCCGATCGCGCCGAGCGCCATGGCGCCCACCGCCGTACCACCGGCCACCATCAGACCGGAACCGCCCGTGCCGACCGTGGCGACCGCCGGGGCCACCAACCGCATCAGCGCGGGCAGCACGAATGCCACGCTGCACAGCAGCACCAGGGCCACCAGCATCCGCTGGGCGTCCTCACCGCTGGGCAGACCGCCGGAGGAGGTGGTCTCGTCGGTGTGGCCCGCGGTGGTGAACGCGATCATGTAGACGATCGCCGCGACCGGCTTGAACAGCATGAACGCGATGATCCAGCCGACCAGTTTCTGATACGACTGCTTCCCGGTCCCGGTCGCCGACGCCGCCGCCGCCAGCGGCAGCACGCCCGCGGCCACCACCAGCAGACCCTGCCGCACGATGGCCAGCACGATCTGCGCGAGCGCGCCCAGCAGGCCGACGATCGCGATGATCAGCACCAGACCGGGCGAGAACGCCTGCAGCTTGCTGGTTTTCACCATCAGCTCGGCCATGTTCTTGGCGTTGCCGCCGGTGGAGTCCTGGATGATCCACTCGGAGAACTTGTCCGAGGCCCTGGTGCCCGCCACGATCACCGCGCCCAGCATCCACGAACTGAACACCACCCTGGCGAACAGGCGGAAGGATTCGGCGGCCTCGCTGACCGCCGCCCCGCGTCTGGCCTCGGCCAGCCGGCCACCGGTGATGATCACCGAGGCGATCAAGAGCAGTATCTGGATCTGATAGGTGTAGTCGTTGATCTTGGTGAACAGGGCGCCGGAATCACTCACCGCCTCGTTGGGCACCTTCATCCAGAAGGTCAGCGCCAGGATCAGTGCCTCACCGAGGCCCTTCATCAGCGAGTCGACCACCTTGCCGAAGGTGGAGTCCCACGCCTTGTCCTTGACCGCGTTGGCGGCCTCACCCGGATGCGAGGCGGCGTTGCCCGCCTTGCAGACCGCCGAGGCGGCGTCGCCGAGGGAGATCCCCGGGATGGCGACGCTGTCGAGGGTGTCGTGCAATTCGTTGCACGCCTGGTCGAATCCGTAGTCCTCACCCATGGCGACCGTCGGCGTCGCGATCATCACGGTGAAGACCACCGCGAGAATCGTGAAGATCCGCCTCAGCATTGGCTTCAGCATTGTTGGCACCCCTCGATGGTCCGCAGGGAATCGATCCGGGCTGTGCTGCACATCGATGCTCACCATGTCGTCCACCCCGCCAGCGATTCCACATATTCGGTCTGGGTGTTGGTCGTGGCCGACGGCTTGAGCCGCCAGTCCCCCTGGTCCCACACCACGATCATCCGCATGGCCGCGTAGAACTGTTTCCCGTCGAGGACCGGACCGCGCGAGGCCAGCCGCACGATCGCCATGTCGTCGGCGTAGTCGTCGATCTTGAACGCGTCCGTGGCCACGAAGTAGCGGGTCACCGTCTCGGGCTGCTGTTCGGGCAGCCGGTCGGCGGCCAGCGCGCTGTCGTAGGCCGCCAGCTGCGCCGTGCTCACCCGCACCTGCTTCACATACAGATCCCGGTCCGCGGGCCGGGCGTTGAGCCGGTAGGTGATCTGCGCGGCGGCCAGCGCGGCGCCCTGCGGGGTGCGCGCGTAGCCGACGGCGAGCCCGTTCTCGATCCGGGTCGGCCCGTCGGAGGTGGAGAACGGCACCGACGCGCCGTAGACACGCTGCCAGCCGTGCGGCTTCGTCGTGCCCTCCGGCGCGGCGGTCAGCCAATCCGGGTCCGCCGGTGTACGTTGCGTTCCCGGCACCTGGGCCAGCGGCTGACCCGCCGGGTTGTTCGGGACGTCCACGCGCCTGCCCAGCACGTCGACATCCGGATCGGCGAAACCGGTGCCGCCCGCGGCCTGGGCGGGCGGCGGGGCGCTGCTGGTTTCGTCGTCACCGCCGCTGGTGAAGTACACCAGCGCGCCGACGACGAGGATCAACGCGAGCAGGGCACCGGAAGCGATCATGCCGAAGGACGCGCGGTCGCGCGTACCCGGCTCCTTCACGCTCACTGTGGTGCCTCCAATCTCACGATGTCGGGGGGTAATTCGTCGATCACATCGACCGGTCGTCCGCCTGCCTGCGGGTCGGGTAACCGCAACCGCCAGTCTCCCCCGTACCAGCCGACCGTGGTGTGGCTGACGACGCGCGAGCGGTCGGCGTACTCGGTGTAGACCTCGACGCTGGACTGCTCGTCGCGGTATTCGGTGATTTTGTAACCCAACAATCTCGGTGCGTATCCGGGCGCGGCGGGCCCGGTGATCGAGAGCCGGACCCGGTTGATCGCCCACTCGTCGCGCGCCGGTCCCGGCACCAGTTCGCGGTTCACCACGGTGGCCCACTGGGTGTCCGGCGCGAGGCCCAGCCGCAGTGTGTGGGTCAGTGCGGCCAGGCCCGCCCCGCGGGGGGAGTGCTCGAAACCCGTGGCGGCACCGTCGGTCACCGACGCGGGGCCCTGGTCGGTGTGCGGCAGGGACACGCCCTGGTATCCCTCCCAGCGCACGCCGGTCGGCGCCGCGGACAGCTCGCTGCCCGCCTCGCCGCCGCCGCAACCCACGGTCGCGGCGAGCAGCGCGATACCGACCGCGACCGGCCGTGTCATAACTCTCCCCCTCACGCCGGCAGGAACGCCAGCGCGATCGCGGAGGCGGTACTGGCGACCGCGGCTCCGATCAGACTCATCAGCACGCCGTGGGAGGCGTCGTTGACGGCCAGGTCGCTGCGGAACGCGATCCACAACCGACCCGCCGACAGGATCATCCAGGCCAGGCAGGAGAGCAGGACGAACCAGAGCAGCCAGTTGAGCAGCTGGTTCATCGGCGCCAGGACATCGGCCGGGATCTGTTTGTAGGCGAGCACTGTGATCACGTACCGATGACCGCGTTCATGATGGTGCCCGCGCTGGTCGCGACCACACCGCCGATCATGGCGCCCGCCACCATCTTCGGCGACTCGAGACCGCCGCCGGTCCAGCGCTCCCAGGCGAACTTGCCACCCGCGTAGGTGATCCCGCAGATGCCCGACAGCAGCACGAACCAGGTCAGGTACCGGACCAGCTGCAGGATCTTCTCCGACCCGGGAGGAGCTTCCGGCGTCGGATTACCCACCTGGGCCAGGACGGTGCCGTACGTGTCCTGCACGGCGAGGAGGATCATGCTCATCGGGTGCCTTTCTCCCACTGTAAAGGTGTTGTGCCACAAACACTTCGACGCCGACACACGTTTGTACACCACCGGCGGCCCGATCGCCCGGCGTTCACGATCGCTCCTCCCCCGGCTCGGGAGTGCCGATGCTGGCGCGGATCGCGGCCACCAGATCGACACCGAGTTCACCGATCTCGAGCGGTACTTCGTCGAGCGGGTCCACCCGCCGTTTCTTGACCGACACGCTGTCGCCCGGTGACCAGACCGGCAGCGCCTCGGACTCGACCAGGGTCCATTCCTCGAACCACGGCACCTGCCACACGCGCCCGGCCAGCGAACCGACCACGTCGCGGTAACGCCGGATCTCCGGCGGCACCCGTCCCGGCCGCGCGGCCACCGTGATCAGGCCGAGCACCAGCGCGGGCCCGGCCAGGTTCGCGTGGTGCTGGCGCAGCAGGTCGTGGGCGCGGGTCAGACCCGAGATCGTCTCGCGCGCAATCAGGACGACATAGGGCGACTCGCGGTCGAACACACCCGGCCACCGCCCCTTGGCGTCGGCAGCGGGGGCGAGCACGTGGGACAGGGTGGTGGCGCCGGAGCCACCGTGCACCCCCAGCAACCACACCAGCGGCGCCCGGCCCACCCCGGGCACCGGACGCTCCCAGATCGGCGCGCGCAGCGATTCGGGCGGCGCGACGACACCGATTCCGGGGGCTGCCGGTTCACGACGACGACGAAGATTCATAGCGGCCGTCATGATGCCACCCCGGCGAGCAAGCTCCCATACGCTGCGCGGGTCGCCTCGGCGAGTTCGCCGTGCCGGACCAGCTCGCCGCGCGCCAGATGCGGGTCGTAGGGAATCTCGACGACCTCGCGCACCCAGCCGGACAGATGTTCGCGCAAATGCTCGGCAACGCGCGAGTCGTCGTGTGAATACTGGTGTGAGACAACGATGGTGGTGTCGGCCACGACACCGGCGCCGTCGTCGCCGTAGTGGTCGTCGAGCCATTCCAGGGTGACCCGCAGCCGGTTGGCCGCGTCCACGCGGGCCGGAATCGCCAGCACCAGCGCGATATCGGCGTCGTCGAGCAGCGGGCGCAGTTGCCGACCGGCAATCGGGTTGCCGCCGTCGTAGACGGCCGTATACCCGTCGGTGCCGAGCGCACGCGCGACAGTGAGATATGTCGCGCGCCGGCGCAGCGGGGTGGCGTCGCGCCAGAGCAGCCCGAAACCGGAGGTCGAGCGCGACAGGCAGTCCTCGAGCGGGGCCGGTTCGTCACCGCCACGGCCGTAGACCCAGGACTGCAGGTTCACCGGATGCAGGTGCTTGTCGGCCCCACGCAGGGCCAGATCGCTACCCGCGGCGGTGGCGTCGACGGCCACCGTCGCCGCGCCGGTGCCCGCCAGTTCGCCTGCCAGGCCCAGCGTCGTCGTGGTCGTGCCCGCGCCGCCGCAGCCGCCGACCACCAGGATCGGCCTGCGGGCGCCCTCGGATCGATCTCCGGTCCTGCGCCGCAACCGCACCACCGGAGCCGGATCACGCGCCGCGTCGCCCGACGGTTCCCCCTCGGGGGCCTCGTCGAGCCAACGGCTCCAGTCGTCTGTCATCGCTTCTCCTTACCCTGCCGCGATGCCCGTGATGAGCGTGCGCTCGCCGACCAGCGCGGTCCGCACCGATTGCTTGGTGTAGGTGGCCGGGGCGCCCGCCGGACGGAACTCGGTGACCTCCACGGTGAACCGGTCGTCGGCGACCGTGGTGATCCGCACGCAGTGCGTGGTCCCGACCGGGATGGTGTCGATCCCGCGCTGGATGACGGCGGCGGGCGCGACCTCGGCGTCGGGGGTGACCACGGCCCTGGCCTCGGTGCCCGATCGGGTCACGTAGTAGGCGTACTGGAAGGCGAGCACGACATCGGGGCCCGAGTCGGTGCCACCGGCCTCGGCGCTGCGCACCACGCTGCCGGTGCGTTCGGTCGGGCACGCACCGAGCGGATCGTCGGCGGTGAGACTGCCCGCGGTGAAGTGCAGCGGCGCGGCATGCTGGGCCGCTTCGCCGTCGCCGCGGCCGAACAGCAGGAACAGCACGCCGGTGGCGGCGAGCACGAGGATCAGCACCGACAGCGCCAGCACCAGCACCAGCCAGGTCCGGTTGCGGGCGCGGGTGGCGCGCAGCGACCCCGACGGGGCCAGGACGTGGGCCTCGTCGTAGTCGTCGGCCGCGGCCTCGGGCCACGGGAACTGGACGAGTTCGGCGTCGTAGTCGTCCTCGGGACCGGGAGCGACCCAGTCCGACCAGCCGCCGGTGAATTCGCTGCGGCGCGCGCCCAGTTCGGTGGGCGGTTGCGGCGCGGGTTCGGGCTCGGGGCGGTACGGCGGCACGTCCTGGTCGCGGAAGTCGCGCTCCGGGTAGCCGACAGGGCGGCGGGCCAGATCGTCGGCGTTTTCCGGGAAGCCCGCGGGTCGGCCCCGTGCCGGAACGTTTTCGGTGCGATCGGTCGGCGCCGGTTCCGCCGCGACAGCGTGCTCTGTGGCAGCGGGTTCCACGGTGTGGCGGTCCGACGCCGCAGCGTCGGTTCCGTCGTCTGCCGGGTCGTCGTCCGCGGCCTGCACGGTGTCGAGCGTGGGTTTCCGGGGGGCGTCGCGGCCGGAATCATCGTCGGCCGTGGGCTCGTCGAGCTCGGCGGGCGGATCATCGGACGGGACGCGCGCGGGGCGCTGCGAATATCGCGCGGGGCCTTCGTCGGCGTCGGCCGCCGGTTCGGCGGTGCCCCCACGCGCGGGGCCGGCCGGGTCGGATTCCGGCTCCAGCGCCGAATACCAGCGCGACAGTTCGTTGTACGACTTCAACATTCCCCCCTTTCCGCGTCGCCGGGCACATGGATTCGCATCGAAGAACCTCTCGGTGATCAGTTCACAGAGAACGGACGGGTAGTCGTGGGTGCAGTGGGTGTCGCGGCAGGCGGAGTCGACGCGCCGCCGGATGAGGCGCCATCGGCTCCTGTCCCGAACGGAAATTGTCCCCCACCCGGCGCCGCGGGTCTCGTAGACGCGCCGGTCGGACTGGTGAATATTCCCGGCGCGCCGCGATCGGAGCCGCCGACCGGCACCGCACCGGCACCGGAGGTGTCCGCCGCGTCGCGGGCCACCGCCGCGAACCAGCTTGCCACGTACCGGGTGGGTGGCGCACCGTCGGCGCCGACGGCCATCCGTGAGTATCCGTCGTGGCGCTGCAACGTATTCCAGTACCGCACCAGCGTGGTGACGTCGAGCAGTTCCCGATGATCGGTGATGGTGCGCTGCACCTCGCCGAACGCCTCGCTCACCAGCCGCGCGCCGGTGGTCGGCGCCACCAGTTCCGGCACCGCGCCCGCGAGTTTCGTGCCGAGCAGGGTGAGCCCGGCCAGCGGGTTCGACAGGGTGGCGGTCGCCAGCTCGGCGATATTCGCCGGGGTCAGCACCGATTTCACCGCGGTGGCCACCGCCTGGATGCCGAGCGTGCCGAGTTTCAGCAGCGCCTGATACGAGGCGTCGACGTCGAGGGTGCTGCGCGGGTCGGCGGCGTCGGCGATGCGCTGTGCGATCGAGGTGCCCGGCGACAGCGACACATCGGCGAGGCTGCTGCCGGTGATGTCGGAGTTCACCACGGTCGTCGCGGTTTTGATCGAGGTGTAGGCCAGCGCGTCGGCGATGGAGACCAGCGAGCCGATCGGGTCGCCGCCGGAGAGTTTCACCTGGCTGATCAGGTTGGTGACCGCGCGCACCAGCGGCGTGCCCTGGGGTGCGTCGCAGGCGAGATCGCCGGTGGCGCAGAAGCTCGCGACACGCCCGGTGAGCTGACCGAAATCGGAAGCCTGATCACTGCTCGGGCCGAGGCCGCCACCGGGCGCCGCGGCCTGGCGGACCTCGCCGAGCGTGGCCAGTGCCGCGCCGGAGGTGTCCGGCGCCGCGGCGGGCACCGTGCGTCCCGGGGCGCCGGGGAACAGCGGGGCGTTCGCGCCGCGGGTGGGGTCGGCGAACAGCGCGACGGCGGCGAGTTTCCCGGCGGGCAGCACGCCGGTGCCGGAGCCGATCTCCTGGGCGAACAGCGAGGCCACATGGGCGCCTTGGGAATACCCGACCACCGCCAGGCGGGTATCCGGGCAGCGCTGCACGACCTGGGTGGCCATCGCGCGCAGTCGCCGCAGACCGCCGTCCACGGATTCGGTGTACGGCACCGCACCGCCGGGGACAGCGCCGCCGAAACCCGCCTCGTAGGGGACGTAGGCCCGGTCGACGAGGCCGGCCTCGCCCGCCTCGGCCAGCAGCGGGCGGAAGACCGTGGACAGCATGCCGGTATCGGTACTGGGGGCCGCGTCCGGTGACGATTCGCCGGTGCCCTGGATTCCCAAGGCGTACAGTGCCGGACACGCGGAGATCGAGACCTGCGTCGACGGCGCGGCGGGAGTAATGTCCTGCGCGTGCGCGGTGGCTGTCGACACCGTCACCGAAGCGACGGTGAACGCGATCATCGCCACCGTGAGTCGTGTCGTGCACCGAGCCATATCGATCCGCATCACAGTCCGTTTCGGCTGACCAGTGGAACGTTGAAACGCAGTAAACCGTAACAGATTCCGGTCAACCCAACTGCTGCCCAAACGGGCCCTTTCACTGCCTCGGCAAACCCCTTCGACGCCAGCAAATCTCTGGCGAAACACGGACCGTGTCCCGGACACGAGGCGGCCCGGGCATTCTCGCGAATGCCCGGGCCGGGATCGGGGTCAGGCCGCGGAGGTCACGCGGTAGACGTCGTACACGCCTTCGACATTGCGCACCACATTGAGCAGGTGCCCGAGGTGCTTGGGATCGCCCATCTCGAAGGTGAACTTGCTGATCGCGACCCGGTCGCCGTGGGTGGCCACCGACGCGGACAGGATGTTGACCTTCTCGTCGGCGAGCACCTTGGTGACGTCGGAGAGCAGGCGGGTGCGATCGAGGGCCTCGATCTGGATGGCCACCAGGAACACCGACGACGGCGAGGGCGCCCATTCCACGTCGATGATCCGCTCGGACTGCTCCTGCAACGATCCGGCATTGGTGCAGTCGGTGCGGTGCACGCTCACCGCACCGCCCCGGGTGACGAAACCCATGATCTCGTCGCCGGGCACCGGCGTGCAGCACTTGGCCAGCTTGGCGACCGTGCCGGGCGCCCCGGGAATGAGCACACCCGCGTCACCGGTGACCCGCTGACGCGCGGGTGTGGTCGACGGCGTGGACCGTTCGGCGAGCTCGTTCTCCACGTCACCGATGCCGCCGAGCTGGGCCATCAGCCGCTGCACGACGTGATGCGCCGAGACCTGGTGCTCGCCGACGGCGGTGTAGAGGGTGGAGATGTCGGTGTAGTGCAGTTCGTGGGCGACGGCGGTCATCGCGTCGACGCTCATCAACCGCTGCAGCGGCAGGCCGACCCGGCGGACCTCCTTGGAGATCTGTTCCTTGCCGCTCTCGAGGGCTTCCTCGCGCCGCTCCTTGGCAAACCACTGGCGAATCTTGGCCTTCGCCCGCGGCGAGACGACGAAGTTCTGCCAGTCACGGCTGGGCCCGGCGTTCTGCGCCTTCGAGGTGAACACCTCGACGACCTCGCCGTTCTCCAGCTGCCGCTCCAGCGCGACCAGCCTGCCGTTGACCCTGGCACCGATGCACTTGTGCCCGACCTCGGTGTGCACCGCGTAGGCGAAGTCGACCGGGGTGGACTTCTGCGGCAGCGTGATCACATCGCCCTTGGGCGTGAACACGAAGATCTCCGGCGACTTCAGGTCGAAGCGCAGCGACTCCAGGAACTCCGCCGGGTCGGCGGCTTCCCGCTGCCAGTCGAGCAGCTGACGCATCCAGGCCATGTCGTCGACCTCGGCGGCGTCACCGGAGTGCTTGCCCTTGGTCTCCTTGTAGCGCCAGTGCGCGGCGATGCCGAACTCGGCGGTGCGGTGCATGTCCTGGGTGCGGATCTGCACCTCGAGTGGCTTGCCGTCGGGACCGACGACGGTCGTGTGCAGCGACTGGTAGACGCCGTAGCGCGGCTGGGCGATGTAGTCCTTGAACCGCCCGGCCATCGGCTGCCAGAGCGAGTGCACCACGCCGACCGCCGCGTAGCAGTCGCGGACCTCGTCGCACAGGATGCGCATGCCGACCAGGTCGTGGATGTCGTCGAAGTCCTTGCCCTTGACGATCATCTTCTGATAGATCGACCAGTAGTGCTTGGGACGGCCCTCGACGATGGCATTGATCCGCGAGGCCGCCAGCGTGTTGACGATCTCGGCGCGCACCTTGGCCAGGTAGGTGTCGCGCGAGGGCGCGCGGTCGGCGACCAGGCGCACGATCTCGTCGTACTTCTTGGGGTGCAGGATCGCGAAGGCGAGGTCCTCGAGCTCCCATTTGACCGTGGCCATACCCAGGCGGTGCGCCAGCGGCGCGATCACCTCGAGGGTCTCCTTGGCCTTCTTGGCCTGCTTCTCCGGCGGCAGGAAGCGCATGGTGCGCATGTTGTGCAACCGGTCGGCGACCTTGATCACCAGCACGCGCGGGTCGCGGGCCATGGCGATGATCATCTTGCGGATGGTCTCGGCCTCGGCGGCCGCGCCCAGGTTCACCTTGTCCAGCTTGGTGACGCCGTCGACGAGGTGGGCGACCTCCTGACCGAACTCCTCCTTGAGCTGGTCCAGGGAGTAGCCGGTGTCCTCGACGGTGTCGTGCAGCAGCGCCGCGACCAGCGTGGTGGTGTCCATGCCGAGTTCGGCGAGGATGTTGGCCACCGCCAGCGGGTGGGTGATGTACGGGTCGCCGGACTTGCGGAACTGTTTGGCGTGGCGCTCGTCGGCCACGTCGAAGGCGCGCTGCAACAGTGCCAGATTGGCCTTCGGGTACAGCTCGCGGTGCACCGTCGCCAGTGGCTCGAGCACCGGCTTGACCGCGGCGATGCCGCGCTGACCGGTCATCCGGCGGGCCAGCCGGGCGCGGACCCGGCGCGAGGCCGAGCTGGGGACCGCGGCGGTCGGGGATTGCTTGGCGGGGGTTGCCGGGGCGCCGTCGTTCCGCGGGGCGCCGGTGGACTCCTGCCCAACCTTCGCCTCGCCGAGTTGTCGAGTCATGCCACCGCCTCTCACGCTGCATTCGGACCTGTCGGCCGAGTGCTGCAACCGCCCGGACCACCAACTTTAGTCCCCGGACCGACCTGGTGTTCGAATCCCCGGGGTCACAGGCCTGCGACGGTAGTGCGTCGGCGACGATGCCGCACACCTTCACCCCGCACTGCCTCCCGGCATCGGCGCGGAAACAGCTTTCCACCTGCGATGATGCCGGACATCGAGCGAACCGCGCTCAGTCCTGGGCGAACGCCCAGACAACCGCGGGACGCCCCGTCGCCTTCACCCGTCGCCGCTCCCCCGTGCGTTCGAGACCCGGAATGGCCGCGAGGGTGCGGTTGAGGTTGGCCGGGTCGGGGCGGGCGCCGTGCAGCGCGGTGGCCAGTTCGACCGCGCGGGTGGCCGGGAATTCGGCGCCGGTGAGGGCGCGGGTGAGGCGCTGGTCCTTCCAGAGCATGCCCGCCAGCAGGTCGCGGCTGGTCTCGACGATGCGGTTGTGGTCGAAGGCCAGCGGAGGCACCTCGTCGAAACCGACCCATTCGGACGGGCCCGCGTGCTCGGCGACGACGGCCCACATGGCGATCGACAGGGTCGGGCCGCGCGGGTCGCGGTGTGGTTCGTCGAAGGTGACGAGCTGGCCGACCGCGCCGATCGCGGATTCCGGGACGCCCAGTTTGGTGTGCACGGCCCGATGGGCAGCGTCGGCGAGGCGTTCACCGCGGCCGAGCAGCACGCCGGGCAGCGCGAGTTCGCCGGTGAACGGCTCGAACTCGCGGGGGGCGACACCGATGCGCACGGTGCTGTCGGCCTCCCAGCAGCGCAGCGTCACCACATCGATCGACACCACGGATTGCTCCACGTCGCTCCTTCTCGGGTCGGCGGCCGGAACCGCGCGGTCGGCGATCCCCGCTCGATTCTTCCCTCCGCCCAACCACTTCGCTCACGTGGCTCCTGAACCCGCGTCCTCACCACACGGCGGCAGACCGCGATTCGGTGCTCCGTGGCCCGGTCGCGGGATCACGCCCACCGGGCACAGCCGAGGACGACGCGTCTGGGAACACGCCCGCGACACCGCGGTGGGCGATCCGGTCGCGGCGATCGGGTCCGTGGCCGGTCAGCACCACCGGCACCCCCAACCGCTCGCCGAGCCAGGTGGCCGGATCGCCGTCGATCGGGGTGAGGATCGGCCGCGCGGCCCCGAGCCGGTCGGTGAGCCGCTGTTGATGGTCCAGGTCGCGCCACCGACCGGGGGCGACCTCGGTGATCAGCCCCGCAGGAGACTCGTAACCCGTTGCCGCGCGGAGTGTTCCGGGCATGTCGAGGTGATTGACCACCAACCCGTCGATCCCCCCGCACACCTCGACGGCGTAGCGCAGCAGGATCGGGTCGAGGTGCCCCTGCCGGAACGCGCCCTGGTACGGCCCGGTCCCGTTGTGCGGTTCCGGGTACCCCAGCGGGGCCTCCGTCGGCAACGGACCGGCGCCGTGACGTGTCATATAGGCGCGGGTGACGCCGAGGACCCGCGCGCTCCCACCGAGTCCGGCGATCATCGCGCGGGCATTGCGGGGTTCCACCGTCGACCAGGTGGTGTGCGGATGGAATCCGCGCCACTCGTCCAGCAGCACCCCTTGCGCACCCTCGAAGACCAGCCGGCCCCGGCGTGCGGCCCGGGCGAGCTCCTCGGGACCCGAGATCCGCACCGCCGCCGCGAAATCGCGGTACATCGCCACCAGCGCGTCGATCGGCTCGTACCCGTGCGCGCTGGGCCCGATCAGTTGCTCGTAGTGGGCCGCGAGCCGGTCCAGCTTGGCCCGCAGCACCGCCGGAGTGCGGCAGTCGGCCACGGTCGGCGCGTCGTGTTCCAGGGCGTACCAGGCTGTTTCGCCGATGCCACGACCGCAGGAACCGTGCCGCGAGGAACCCCTCGCGTCCTCGCGGGCACGGTTGGCGGCGATGTGGATCGGTGTGGTGAACAGCGCCCGGCCGTCGACGGCGAGCAGGCCCAGCGGGTCGCGTACGCCCAGCGCGGCCAGCCGCTCGGATTCGGCGGCCAGCGCGATCGGTTCGACCAGCACGTGCTCGGACAGCACCGTCGGCACCCCGGCGAAGGTGCCCGAGCCGAACTGGGCGAAGGTGTGGTGGCGGCCTTCGGCGACCACATTGTGCGCGGCCTGCGCACCGCCGTTGAACCGCACGACGGCCGCCACCCCCAGCGCGGCGGCGGGCGAGCAGAGCCAGTCGACGGTCGCGCCCTTGCCCGCGTCACCGAAGCCCAGATCGACGACGACCAGGTGCGGTTCACCGGTCATCGCGGCCTCCGGGCGGCAGCGCCCGCAGCCCCCGGCCCGGCCGGGTACCGAGCGCGCGCCCCACCGCGTCGGCCTCTCCCGCCGACCCGACATCGCGCAGATCGGCCAGTCCCGTATCGAGGTCGATCCGGTCCTCTCCCAGCCCGATGGTCAGCGCGATCAGTTCGCACACCGCGGCCGGATCGTCGAGCTTCAGGAAGTTCTGCCCGAGCAGTGCGCGCCAGTGCTCGGCGATCTCCGGATCCCGGTAGTACGAGGACTGATTCGGCAGGATGTAGTACACATTCCAGCGCTCGGCCAGCTCGCGATAGATCGACTCCACCGACACATCGCGACGCACGTGATCGCCGACCACCGCGCGGATGTGCCGGGCGGCCAGCCGCGGCTTGTTCAGCTCGTCGCCGATCAGGAACAGGTACCCGCGCTTGCCGCGCTTGTCCCAGGCGTCGGTGGCCACGTGCTGGGCGAGGAAATAGGCGGCCAGTTCGTAGCTTTCGGACTTCTGCCCGCCGCCTCCGCCCTCGAGCAGGATGGCGCGCAGCTGTTCGTCCATCCGGTTGTCGGATTCGAACTGCCCCACCTGCAGCGGCACCCGGTCGGTGTCGGCGTCGCCGATCGCGCCGAACAGGATCTGCGGGTCCTCGGCATAGCCCCTGTTCTTCAGCAGCCCGTGCAGCTTGCCGAGTTTGTCCTGCATGATCCGCGGCACCGTGCCCATCGAGCCGGTGACGTCGAACAGCACCGCCACCGGCAGCGAGTTCCCGTGCTCGGCCGAGTCCCGGCATTCGCGCACGTCCACCCCGAACGGGTCGAGAAGCGGGTGCGCGCACCAGGTCTCGTAGGACTTGGCCCGCATCTCGGCGGTGTAGCCGAAGTCGTCCATGCCCCGCCGTGCGCGATAGGTCTTCCCCGCCCGGTACGCCGTGTCGTCCCAGTGTCCGTACCCCATGTGAACCACTCTCCCTCTCGTTCGCTTGTTTTAGTCTATGCGACCATAACTTCGGGCGTCAAGAGGTAACGGTGAGCCCGGCATCGTTGCCGATGCCGGGCCCGCCCGCTATTCGACCAGTCCGTCGGGTGTCAGTTCGAGGGTGCGGGTCACCCCGATGTCGTCGAGGAACCGCGCGTCGTGGCTGACCACGATCAGCGCGCCCTCGAATCCGGCCAGCGCCTGGGTCAGGTGGGCCAGGCTGGGCAGGTCGAGATTGTTGGTCGGCTCGTCGAGCATGAGCAGCTTCGGCGCGGGTTCGGCCAGCAGCAGCGTCGCCAGCGCGGCCCGCAACCGCTCACCGCCGGACAGCGCCGACGCGGCCCGGTCGGCATCGGCGCCACGGAACAGGAAGCGCGCCAGCTGGGCCCGGATCTGTTCGGCACCGGCGTGCGGGGCCGCCGCGGCGACATTGTCGAAGACCGTGCGATCCTCGTCGAACACGTCCAGACGCTGCGGCAGCAGCCGCCACGCCACCTTCGGCCCCTCCTCGACGATCCGGCGCAGCAGGGTGGTCTTGCCCGCCCCGTTGCGGCCGGTCAGCGCGATCCGCTCCGGCCCACTCACCCGCAGGTCCACCACCGGCCCATTGGCCAGCTCGACCTGCTCCAGCGTGATCACCTCCTGCCCCGAATACAGCCGGGTCCCGGGCAATCGCACCCGGATCTCGCGATCCGCCCGCACCAATTCCTCGGCGTGATCGAGGGTTTCGCGCGCGGAGTCCAGCTTCTCGATGTGCGAGGTGCGCAGTTTGCCCGCCGAGACCTCGGCGGCGTTCTTGCGCAGCCCCGCGACGATCTTCGGCACTCGCTTGTTGTCCTGCTGTTTCTGCGCGAACCGGGCACGGCGATCCAGCTTGGTGCGCGCCTCGACCAGTTCGCGCGCCTGTTTGCGCACATCGCTGCGCGCGTCGCGCACCGCGGCCCTGGCGGCCTCCTGCTCCTGCTCGACGATCCGTTCGTACTCGCTGAAATTGCCGCCGAAGGAACGGATCTCCCCGGCGCGGAGTTCGGCGATGCCGTCCATCCGGTCCAGGAGTTCGCGGTCGTGGCTGACCACGATCACCGTGCCTGCGAACTGGCGGATCACCTCGTAGAGCCTGCCGCGCGCGGCGGTGTCGAGATTGTTGGTCGGTTCGTCGAGCAACAGCACATCGGGTTCGCGCAGCAGTTCGGCGACCAGCCCGAGCAGGACGGTCTCGCCACCCGAGAGTGTCTCGACGGTGCGGTCCAGGTCGGCGACCGACCCCGCGACATAGTCCAGGCCGAGCTTGCCGAGCAGTGCCACGGCTTCGTCCTCGACCTGCCAGCCGGTGCCGACGGTGTCGAAGTCCTCGGGGGTGCCCTCGCCGCTCTCGATGCGGTGGAGTGCGGCCCGCACCTCGGCGATGCCGAGCACCGCGTCCACCCGGTGCCCGGTCTGCATGCCCAGGTCCTGCCGCAGATAGCCGAGGTCACCGGGCACGGCGACCGACCCGCGAAGGGGCTTCAGTTCACCGCTGATCAGCCGCAGCAGCGTCGACTTCCCGGCACCGTTGGCGCCGACGAGACCGATCTGGCCGGGGCCGAGGGTGGCGTCGAGCCCATCGAACACGACGGTGCCGTCCGGCCAGTGAAAAGTGAGATCGGAAAAAGAAAGAGTGCCCATGCGGATCCCCTCGAGGTGCGGCGGAAAACGCGGTGCGCAAAATGCGGACCGCCCGATAGCGCAACCTCAAGAAATCAACGCAGCTCCGATCGCCGGGAACAGGACCACTCATTGATAACACGCGCCACCCGCGCACGCCAACCCCTTTTCCCCGGCGGCGTGAGCATGCTCACGGGAACTCCCGACACCACCGGCCACGTTGACCGGGCAGCGACGACGACAGGAGCGGGACGAATGATCACTGTGCGCCAGGCCGGACGCGCCGATGCGCGCGAGCTGGGTACCACCTTGGCGGCGGCCTTCCAGGACGACCCGGTGATGTCCTGGATCGTGCCCGATCCCCGGCGCCGGGCCGCGGGCCTGCCCCACTTCTTCACCGCCATGGCCCGCCACGTGTACACCCCGTTCGGCGCCTGCGAGCTGGCCACCGACCCCGGGGCAGCGGGTGCGGGCGCCACCCTGTGGGGCCCGCCGGGCCACTGGCACGGCACCCCGGCCGCCGATCTGCGGACGCTGCCCGGCATCCTCCGCGCGTTCGGCCGGCGCACGATGGCCGGAAAACAGCTCGGTGAACTGCTCGCCGAGAATCATCCCCGCGAACCGCACTGGTATCTGTCGATGATCGGCACCACGCCCGAGGCGCGGGGTGCCGGATTCGGGCAGGCGCTGCTGCGCTCCCGGCTCGATCGGGTCGACGCCGAGGGCGCCGCCGCCTATCTCGAATCCAGCAACCCCGACAACATCGGCTACTACGAGCGGTTCGGTTTCGCCGTCACCGGCGAGCTGCGGGTGCCGGGTGGCCCGCCGCTGTGGCCGATGTGGCGGCCCGCTACAGCTTGACGATCGAGGTGACGGGGTAGTCGCCCTGGTGCTCGCGGCCCTTCAGGAACTCCAGTTCCATCACCACGGCGGCCGCGACCACCTCGGCACCCACCTCGTGGAACAGCGCCGCCGCGGCGGCCAGCGTGCCGCCGGTGGCCAGCACGTCGTCGAGCAGCAGAATGCGCTTGCCCGCGAGGTCGACACCGTCGGCGGGGATTTCCAGTGCGGCAGAACCGTATTCGAGCTGGTATTCGCGCGACACCACCGGCGGCGGCAGCTTGCCGCCCTTGCGGATGGCGAGCACCCCGGTGCCCAGCGTGGCGGCCACACCCGCGCCGAGCAGGAAGCCCCGCGCGTCGACACCGGCGATGAGGTCGGCCTCGGGGGCGACGGCAGCGAAGCAGTCGATCACCGCGCGGAAACCCTCGGCGTCGGCGAAGACCGGCGTCAGATCGGCGAAACGCACTCCGGGCGTGGGGAAGTCGTCGTGCCAGCGGGTCAGTCGCGCCACCGCGTCGGCGGCCTTCTCGCTCCGGGCGACCACCACGTCGTCGGACTCGACCACCGCGTGCTTGCTCATCGGCACCTCTCCACGTCCACTCACCGCTGCAACACCCAGCGATCCATATTCCACCCGGTACCGGCCTGCGTCGGCCCGGCGATCCCGTTCTGCATGCCGTGGCCGAAGGCGATGGTGCGCGGGGTCGCGAACAGCGGGATGCTGGGCACCTGCGCCCACAGCAGGTTCTCGGCCTCGGTGAGCAGATCCAGCGTCACGGCCGAGTTGGTCTCGCCCGCAAGCTGATCGGTGATGGCATCGTAGCGACCGTTCGCGAAACCTCCGACATCGAGCCCGCTACCGGCCCGCAACGCCGCGAAGGCGACCACGTTCGCGGTCGAGCCCGCCGGTCCCGGCGCCGCGCCGGTGCTGCCCAGTACCGCGTCGACCGCGCCCTCGGCGAGCCGGGTCGGCGTGAAGTCCGGGGCGCCCGCGTCGACCACGGTGATGCCGGCGCCGCGGCACGACTCGGCGATCATCGCCACCGTCTTCGCGCGGCGCGCGTCCGGCGCCAGGTAGCCGATCCGCACAGTCGGCTGCGCGGTTCCGGCCGAGGCCAGGGTCGCGGTGGCGGCCGGGATGTCGGCGCCCTTGTACCGGTCGGCGGTCCCGGCCACCGCCGGGTAGTACAGCGAGTCCTGTTGCACGACACGGGAATTCAGGGGTCCGGCGCCCAGGCCGTGTTCGGGCACCTCGCCCGCCTTGCCGAGCGTGTCGAACAGGGCCTGGCGCGGCACGCACTGGGCGAAGGCCCGGCGCACCTCCACCCGGCCGAAGACGCCGGCACTGGCCAGCACGAGCTGTTCGGCGCCACGACCGGCGATCGTCTGCTCGTCGAAGCCACCGAGTGCGAGCCCGTCCACCGAGCCCGCCCCCAGGTCGACGACGCCCAGCGCGTTGTCCTTCGCCTTGGCCGCGTAGTCGGTGCCGCGCGGCCACACCACGATCCGGCTGGTCTCCGGCGCCGAACCCCACCACTTCTCGTTCGCGACCAGCACCAGACCGTCGTCGGCGGTGAAGGATTCGACCCGGTAGGGCCCCGAGGACGGGAACTTCGTGAGGTCGAGCGTGCCCGGCTTCATCGTCCAGCCGGTGTTCCAGAAGTCGGCGATCCGGCCGACCACCGCACCGTCACCGGCCTGCAGCGCGTCCACCACATTGGGCACCCCGGCGGCCTGCGCCACCACGTGCGCGGGCATGAGCTCGGCCGCGGCGAACAGGGTGCGCCACGGCAGGTAGTGCTTGCCGGGGCGGAACACCACGGTGGCGTCCTTGGAACCCGGCTGGCAGTCGACCCGCTCGATGTCCTCGTAGCCGAGCGTGGACGCCGCGTCGAACAGCGGCACCGGGCCGCGGTCGCCGGGCCGGGTGAACCGGCCCGAGCGCGCCGACCAGGCCAGCACGAGATCGTCGCAGGAGGTCTTCACCCCGTCGGAGTACACCCCGTCGGGATTGAGCCGGTACTGCACGGTCTGGGTGTCACCGGGCACCTCCTTGGCGGTGCCCGCGTCGGTGTCGGCGACCTGCTGACCGTTGGGTCCGGTGTAGAAGAACCCGGTCAGCACCCGGCCGAACACCGCCTGCGCACCGCCGGTCGCGCCGGGCGTGCTGCCACCGTTGTAGCTGGCGACCGCCGCGTCCACCGCGTACCCGATGGAGGGCACCTGGTTCTTGGACGCGCAGCCGGTCGCCACCCCGGTGGTCACCACCGCCGCGGCCAGCCCGGCGATCAGTCGAATCGTGCTGCCTCGCATGCCGATACTCCCGCCGTCGCCGTCAGTGCCTTCTCTGCCGCTTTCCGCTGGGCCGCGAACCCGGTCGCGGCGCGCCCGTGTTCGCCGGTCGCGCGCCACGCGGCGCGCCGGCACCGGCACCCGCGCTCACAGGCACCCGGGTGTCCCCGGCGGCCCGCTTGGCGAGCACCTTCTTGGTGTGCGCGGCCACCGGGCCCCAGCGTTCCTTGATCGACACCAGCACGGGCACGGCCAGGAAGATCGACGAGTACGCGCCGACGATCATGCCGACCAGCTGCACCAGCGCGAGGTCCTTGAGCGTGCCGACACCGAGCAGCCACACCGCGATGACCAGCATGCCGATGATCGGCAGGATACCGATCACGGTGGTGCTGATCGAGCGCATCAACGTCTGGTTGGCGGCCAGGTTGGCCTGTTCGGCGTAGGTGCGTTTGTTCAGGTGCAGCACGCCGCGGGTGTTCTCCTCGACCTTGTCGAAGACCACCACGTTGTCGTAGAGCACGTAGCCGAGGATCGTGAGCAGACCGATCACCGCGGCCGGGGTCACCTCGAAGCCGACCAGCGAGTAGATGCCCGCGGTGACGATGAGATTGAAGAACAGCGACACGATCGCCGCGACCGACATGTCGCGTTCGAAGCGGATGGCGATGTAGATCATCGTCAGCAGCACGAACACCACCAGCGCGATCAGCGCCTTCTGGGTGATCTGGCCACCCCAGGTCTCGCTGATCTCGGCGATGCTGATCGCGTCGATGCTCACCTCGGTGCCGGATTCCTGCGACAGCATCGCGCGCAGCGCTTCCTGCACCTGCGCGCTCTGGTCCTTGTCCAGGGTCTCCGAGCGCACCTGGATGGTGGCCGAGTCACCGGAGCCGACCTTCTGCACCGAGACCGGGCCGTGGCCCAGGGTGGTGGCGTAGGTGTCCTCCACCTGCTGGGTGGTCACGTCGGCGGCGGGCACCTGGATGCGCGAACCACCGGCGAAGTCGATACCGAGGGTGAACCCGCGCAACCCGATGCTGAGCACCGAGATCAGCAGCAGCACCGCCGCGACGCCGTAGAAGAACTTGCGCCTGCTGACGATGGGGAAACCACCGGTGCCGGTGTAGAGACGCTCGAAGAAGCCGTGCTTGGGGCCCTGAACGGGCTCGGCCTTGTCCAGGAACACCGACTCGTCGGTGGGCTTGTCGTTGCTCATCGAGACATCTCCTTCGGCCGGGACTGCCCGGCGCCGCGCTCCCTGGCGATCTGCTGCACCGCACCCAGACCGTTCACCGACGGCTTGGCCCAGAACGGCGAGCGCGCGGCGAGCATCATCAGCGGGGCGGTGACCAGGTAGAGCACGATCACGTCGAGGACGGTGGTGACACCGAGGGTGAAGGCGAAGCCCTTCACCTGACCGGCGGCGAGCAGGTACAGCACGACCGAGGCGATGAGGCTGACGGTCTTACCGGAGAGGTTGGTGCGCTGCGCGCGCGCCCAGCCGCGCGGCACGGCCGAGCGGAAGCTGCGGCCCTCGCGCATCTCGTCCTTGATGCGTTCGAAGAACACCACGAACGAGTCGGCGGTCAGGCCGATACCGATGATCAGACCCGCGATACCGGCCAGGTCCAGGGTGAACCCGATCCAGCGCCCGAGCAGCACGATGATGCCGTAGACGGCGACACCGGCGGCGATCAGCGAGAACCCGGCGAGCAGGCCGAGCATCCGGTAGACCAGCAGGCAGTACAGCAGCACCGCGATCAGGCCCACCGCACCGGCCAGCAGACCGGCCTTGAGCGAGGACAGGCCCAGCGTCGCCGAGACCGTCTCGGCCTCGGAGGTCTGGAACGACAGCGGCAGCGAGCCGTACTTGAGGGTGTTGGCCAGCTCGGCCGCGCTGTCGGCGGTGAAGCTGCCCGAGATCGAGGTGCGTCCACCGAGCTGCGGGCCCTGCTGCACCTGCGGCGCGCTGACGACCTTCGAGTCGAGCACGAAGGCGACCCGCTTGTAGACGTACTCGCCGGTGAGGTCGGCCCACGCGTCGGAACCGGCGGACTTGAACTCCAGGTTCACCTCGTGGCGGGCCTGCTGGGAGTTCAGGCCGGAGGTGGCGTCGGCGATCTCCTGGCCGTCGATGCGGCTGGGGCCGAGCAGGAACACCTCGGTGCCGTCCTGCGAGCAGGTGACCAGCGGCAGGGCCGGGTCGTCGTTGCCCGCCAGCGGGTCGGGCTTGGTGCAGTCCATGCTCGCGACGGCGACCTGCTGCACGGCCTGATCGGTGCTCTGGCGCAGCGCCTTGGCGTCGGCGATCTCCTTGGCCTGCTGCTGGGCGGCACTGCTGCCGGGCGCGGGCGCGGGGGTCGGCGTGGGCGCCTGGGCGGGGAACACGCGCGACTGCGGGGCCGGGGTGGTCGGCTCACCGGCGGCCGGGGCGTTCGGGTCAGCTGGCGCCGTGGTCTCGGCGGGCGTCTGGCCGGGCGTCTCGGTGGCCGGGGTCGGCGGGGTGTCGCCCGGGACCGGGGTCTGCGGCGCGGCACCGCCCGCCTGCGGCTGGGTCGCGGCCAGCACCGGCCGGATGTAGAGCTTGGCGGTGGTGGCCAGCGCACGGGCCTGCTGGCTGTCCTCACCGGGCACCGTGATGACGAGGTTGTCGCCGTCGATGACCACCTCGGAGCCGGAGACGCCGAGACCGTTGACACGGTTCTCGATGATCTCCTGTGCCTTCTTCAGGCTGTCCTGGCTCGGCTTGCTGCCGTCGGGGGTGCGCGCGGTCAAGGTGACGCGGGTACCGCCCTGCAGGTCGATGCCGAGCTTGGGCGTGGGGGAATGGTCACCGGTGAAGAACACCAGCGCGTAGATCACGGCCAGCAGCGCGGCGTAGACGCCGAGCAGCCGGAACGGATGCGCCGATCCCTGGGAAGGTGGCACAGCAGGTCATCTCCTAGGCGGAAGTCGAGGATGGATCGATGGGCACAGCCGTGCCCGGCCGGGCGCGCACCGATCGCACGACCCCGGCGGGGGTGGAACGGGTCAGTCCTTGGTCAGCCGGGTCTCGGTCTGCTCCGGGGCTTCCTCGACGGGAGCCTCGGTCACCGGGGTCTCGTCGGTGACCTGCTCCTCGGCACGCACCTCACGGATGGCCTGACGCAGCCAGGTGGTGACGACGTCCTCGGCGATCTCCAGGTCGACGGTGGAATCGTCGAGGTCGACGACGGTGCCGTACAGGCCCGAGGTGGTGACCACCTGGTCGCCGACCTTCAGCCCCTCCTGCATGCTCGAGACCTTCTCGGCCTCCCGCTTCTGTTTGCGGATACCGAAGAACATCGGCACGAGCAGGGCCAGGATCAGCAGCGGAAACAGGAAGTCCATCGTCGAAGTCAGTCCCTAGTCAGTGGGTGGACGTGCAAGTACGCCTGACAGTCTGCCAGTTCTCCGCCGCGCCGACACACCGGACACCCGCCACGCGGGCGAAACGACCCCGGTCCCGCGGGTGCGGGCCGGGGTCGGCGCGGTCACAGAGAGCTCAGGCGGTGTGCCCGTAGTGGTAGTCGTCGAGCGGGAAGGCGACCGCCTCGCGGTGCGCGCTGGCGGTGCTGGTCGGCCGCAGCAGCGCGGCCTCCCCGTGCTGGTTGAAGTAGTAGCTGCGCGCGGTGGAGCAGTCCCCGCCGTAGAACACCGAGGACCCCAGCTTCTCGGTGACCCGGTCGAGGAACTGCGCGTTGGCCTGCTCGGTGACCTCGAAGGTGTGCTCGCCGCGCCGGAACAGCTCGGCGAACAACCGGCCCATGTGCTTCATCTGGGCCTCGATGGTGGTGAAGTAGGACAGCCCGCTGTAGGAGTAGGGACTGTTGAGGCTCAGGAAGTTGGGGAACTTGGGCACGGTGATGCCCTCGTAGGCCTGGAAACGGTTGTCGCGCCAGAACTTCCCGAGATTCACCCCGTCGCGCCCGACGATCTCGATGGCCGGGAAGTTCACGTCCCAGAGGTTGAAGCCGGTGGCCAGCAGCAGGGTGTCGATCTGGGTTTTGTGCCCGTCGGCGGTGACGATGCCGTCGGGTTCGAGGTGGTCGATCGAGTTGGTCTCGAGGTGCACGTGCGGCTGGTTGAAGGTCTTGAAGTACTGGTTGGAGAAGGTGGGGCGCTTGCAGCCGAAGTCGTAGTGCGGGGTCAGCCGCGCCCGGGTGTCGGCGTCACGGACCTGCGCGAACAGGTGTGCCTTGGCCAGCAGCGCGGCGGCCTTGTTGAGCGGTTTGGCCTGCGCGTAGTGCAGCACGCCGAGCACCATGAGCGCCTCGAGCATGCCGGTGTTGACCAGCCGCGCCGCCTTCTGGGTGACGGGAACCTTGTCGAAGAGCTGCTGCACCGCGCCGGGGATCGGGGCGTCGATCTTGGGCACCACCCAGATCGGGGTGCGCTGGAACACCGTCAGCTCGGCGACCCGCTCGGCCACCTCGGGCACCAGCTGCACCGCGGTGGCGCCGGTACCGATGATCGCGGCCTTGCGGCCGGTCAGATCGTAGGTGTCGTCCCAGTCGGTGGTGTGGATGATCTTGCCCGCGAAGGACTCGATGCCGGGGAACGGCGGGGTGTAGGGCTGGGACAGGAACCCGGTCGCGGTGAGCAGATAGCGCGCGGTCAACGTCTCACCGCCGGCGACGCTCACCACCCACTGCTCGTTGTCCTCGTCCCAGCGCGCCCCGTCGACCACGGTGCCGAAGCGCATCCGCGCCCGCAGGCCGTACTTGTCGGCCACGTGCTCGGCGTATTTCTTCAGCTCGGCGCCCGGGGCGAAGAGCCTGCTCCAGAACGGGTTGGGCTCGAAGGAGTAGGAGTAGGTGACCGAGGCGATGTCGACCGCCAGGCCCGGGTACCGGTTCACATGCCAGGTACCGCCCAGGTCGTCCTCCCGTTCCAGGATGACGAAATCACGCAGACCGAGGCGGTCGAGTTCGATCGCGGCACCGATGCCGCCGAAACCCGCACCCACCACGACCGCGTCCAGTTGAGGTGCCACGTCGAACCTCCCGCGAGAACAAGTGTCTGTTACAAGATGACACACTATTGTACCGGTGTACAGTCACGCCCGGCGGCGGCTGTTCCGCGGCGAGGTCCGCACCGCTGTGGCGATGACGAAAACCCGTGGGATAGAAGGGCACTCCTGACACAATGACCGCTGTGACGCCCGACGATGTGAGCCGCACCCACTTCGCCATGCCGACCCTGGGTCATCGCGGCTACCATGCCGACGAGGTCGACGCGTTCCTGGAACTGGTCGCGGCCACCCTCGACGGTCAGGGCGCGCTCACCGCCGACGACATCCGCCACGTGCACTTCGGCGCCCCCCGTTTCGGCGGGCGCGGCTACCAGGCCGACCAGGTCGACGATTTCCTCGACCGGGTCAGGACCGAACTCGAATACCGCCAGAAGGGCGGCGCCCCCGTGCCCGCCGCCCGCGCCGGGGACACCGCCGCCGAGATGCTCACCCCCGACGACGTGCACCGGATGCGCTTCAGCCTGTCGGCGGTCGGCCGGCGCGGCTACCACGAGGAAGAGGTGGACGCCTTCCTCGACCTGGTCGCCGCCACCCTGGCCCACAACGGCCCCGGCAGCCTGACCGCCACCGATGTGCGCGGGGTGCGGTTCACCGACGCGCGCCTGGGCACCCGCGGCTACTCGCGCGAGGAGGTCGACGCCTTCGTCGACCTGGTCATCACCGCCCTCGAGCACCCCGAACGGCGGCTCTGACCCGGTTCTCGGCCGCCTCGATCTGGACTGACCAGAGGGTGCGACGAAGGAGTACCCGGCGGGAGGGAAGATCGAGGGAACAGGCCGAGAACCCGCGGCGCCAGCCGCCATGTCTCAGCCCTGGATGCTGGTGAGTTCGGCGGCGCGCAGGTCGTCGGGGAAGACGTAGCGGCGGAAGGCCCAGAAGCGGAACGCCATCGCCAGCAGCACGCCCAGGATCTGGCCGCTGATGAAGTTGGCGACCATCTGCACCGTCGGATCCACGTGCGGCACCCGCAGATTCAGCACGTAGAGCGAGAGCGCCTGCGGGATCATGGTGACCACGATGCCCAGCGCGCTGACGGTGAAGAACAGGGCGGCCTCGTGACTGCGCCCGCGCCCGCCACGGGTGCGGAAGGACCACTCGCGGTTGAGGATGTAGGAGGCGATGGTCGCGATCAGCGCGCCGAGCAGGCGCGCGGTCAGCGGCTTGTCGCCGAGCACCGTCAGCTTCACCGCGTAGACCACCCCGGTGTCGATGAACCAGGTGATCGCGCCGACGACCGCGAATTTCAGGAGTTCCCGGTGCTTCAACAGCAGGGAACGCAACGGCTCGGGGAGGCGTTGCACCACCGCATGGACTGCCACCACGCCGACAGTAGACGACCCGGCGGCACCGCGCCCGTCCGGTCCCGCGTGGTCAGTCCAGCAGCTCGCCGCTCGGTTGTGGTTCGCGCCCACGCACTTCGATGGCCCCGATGACCAGATCCGGCGGCGGGACCAGGCCCAGATGCTCCCAGGCGGCGGCCGTGGCGACCCGTCCGCGCGGGGTGCGGGCGACGAGTCCGGCGCGCACCAGGAACGGCTCGCACACCTCCTCGACCGTGGCGGCCTCCTCCCCCACCGCCACCGCCAGCGTCGACACCCCGACCGGTCCGCCGCCGAAGCCGCGCACCAGCGCGCCCAGCACGGCCCGGTCGAGCCGGTCCAGGCCGAGCGCGTCGACGTCGTAGACCTCTAGCGCGGCCCGCGCGATCTCGGTGGTGATCACGCCGTCGGCCCTGACCTCGGCGAAGTCGCGCACGCGGCGCAGCAGCCGGTTGGCGATGCGGGGTGTGCCGCGCGAACGCCCGGCCACCTCGGCGGCCGCGTCGTCGTCGATCCGCACGCCCAGGATGCGGGCCGAGCGCTGCAGGATGCGCAGCAGTTCGGCGGGTTCGTAGAAGTCCATGTGGCCGGTGAAGCCGAAACGGTCGCGCAGCGGGCCGGTGAGCGCGCCGGAGCGGGTGGTGGCGCCGACCAAGGTGAAGGGGGCGATGTCGAGCGGGATGGAGGTGGCGCCGGGGCCCTTGCCGACGACCACGTCGACGCGGAAGTCCTCCATCGCCAGATACAGCATCTCCTCGGCGGGCCGGGCCATGCGGTGGATCTCGTCGATGAACAGCACATCGCCTTCGACCAGGTTGGACAGCATGGCGGCCAGGTCGCCCGCGCGTTCCAGGGCGGGGCCCGACGTGATGCGCAGCGCGGTGCCGAGTTCACCGGCGATGATCATGGCCATGCTGGTCTTGCCGAGCCCGGGCGGGCCGGAGAGCAGCACGTGGTCGGGGGTGGCGCCGCGCTGACGGGCGCCGCGCAGCACCAGGGCCAGCTGTTCGCGCACGCGCGGCTGGCCGATGAAGTCGTCGAGGGAGGTGGGGCGCAGGCCGGTCTCGGTCTCGCCGTCGGAGTGCAGGAATCCCGCGGTGACGGCGGAGTCGTCCTCGAATTCGGGGTCCATGCGCTACCTGTTCTTGCCGAGCAGGCCGAGGGCGGCGCGCAGGGCGACCGAGGTGCTCGCGGCGGGCTGGTCGGCCAGCACGGTGTCGACGGCCTGTTCGGCCTGCTTGGCCGGGAAGCCGAGCCCGACGAGCGCTTCGGCCACCTGTTCGCGCACCGGGGTGATCGGGGCCTGGGCGCCGGGCGGGCCCGCGGGGACCGGGACCAGGTTCACCTTGTCGCGCAGTTCCACGACCATGCGTTCGGCGCCGCGCTTGCCGATGCCGGGCACCCGGGTCAGCGCGGAGACATTGCTCTCGGCCAGTGCCTTGCGCAGGGCTTCGGGTTCCAGCACGGCCAGCACCGCCATGGCCAGGCGCGGGCCGACGCCGGAGACCGTCTGCAGCAGGCCGAACAGGTCGCGGGCCTCGGTGTCGGCGAAACCGAACAGCGTCATCGAGTCCTCGCGCACGATCATCGCCGTGTACAGCCTGGCCTCGTCGCCACGAGTCAGTCCCGCGAGAGTCGCGGGGGTGACATTGAGCCGGTAGCCGACACCCGCGGCCTCGATCACCACGTGATCGAGCGCGATCTCGAGTACCTCGCCGCGTACCGACGCGATCACCCGCGCACCACCTTCCGTTGTTCGGCCAGCCGCTGTTCGTAGCGGCGCCGCACCTCGTCCGCCTTGGCCTGTGCCGCCGCCATCCGATCCAGCAGCGGCGCCCGCCAACAATGACAGATGGCCAGCGCGAGGGCGTCGGCGGCGTCGGCGGGTTTCGGGGCGACCTTCAGCCCGAGGATACGGGTCACCATCGCGGTGACCTGTGCCTTGTCGGCGGTGCCGTTGCCGGTGACCGCGGCCTTCACCTCGCTGGGGGTATGGAAGGCCACCCGGATTCCGCGTCGCGCGGCCGCCAGGGCGATCACCCCGCCCGCCTGCGCGGTTCCCATCGCGGTGCGGACGTTGTGCTGGGCGAAGACCCGTTCGATCGCGACCGCTTCGGGCCGGTGGGTGTCCATCCATTCCTCGGCGGCGTCGGCCACGGCCATCAGCCGATGGGCCAGTTCGGCGTCCACCGGCGTGCGCACCACCCCGACGTCCACGGCGACGATGCGCCGCCCGGGTCCGCTGTCCACCATGCTGAGCCCGCACCGGGTGAGCCCGGGATCGACGCCCATCACCCGCACCGGCAGCCCCTTCGAAGACACGAACAGTTGTTCGAAAGTCTAGAGCATCGCGCCGCCGAGAACCGCACCGCCACGCGGGATCCGGCGCATCGGATCAGCCCAGTGCCGCACGGAAGACCGCGAGCGCCCGGTCGTCGAACAGCACGAATCGCACCTGCTCCACCGTGGTCGCGACGGATCGCACGGTCTCCATGGCGATCCGCGCACCGTCGTCCATCGGCCAGCCGAAGATGCCGGTCGAGATGGCGGGAAACGCCAGCGTGCGCGCCCCGAGTTCGTCTGCCACGCGCAGGGATTCGCGGTAGCAGGAGGCCAGCAGTCCCGAGCGGTCGTCGGTGGCCGACCACACCGGGCCGACGGTGTGGATCACCCAGCGCGCGGGCAACCGCCCGGCGGTGGTGGCGACCGCCTGCCCGGTCGGCAGGCCCTTGCCGTAGTGCGCGGCGCGCAGGTCGCGGCACGCGGACAAGATCTCGGGCCCGCCCCGGCGATGGATCGCGCCGTCGACACCCCCACCCCCGAGCAGCGAGGAATTGGCGGCATTGACCACGGCGTCGACGTGCTGTTCGGTGATGTCGCCGCGGACCGCCTCGATTCTCGTCATCGGACCATTGTCCGGTTCGCGCGGCTCGGTCCGCCAGCGGTTATCGCGGCGTACCGTCGATGAGGTCGCTGCTTGTCGATCCCTCCGAGCCGAGGAGTACCGCGTATGGCCACACCCACCGGCGAGATCCTGCCGACCGAGCAGGGCCGGGATCTGGTGATCACCCGGGCGCTCGGGCTGCCGATCGAGGAGGTCTGGGCCCGGCTGACCGACCCGCATCTGACCGCGAGCTGGTACGGCACCTGGGAGGGCGAGGCGGGCACCGGCAACACCGTGCGCGTGCAGATGCGCTTCGAGGAGGGCGAGCCGTGGACGTCGATGCGCATCGACGACTGCACCGCGCCCATCCACCTGGCCCTGTCGGCCACCGATCAGATCGGCCTGTGGCGGCTCGAGGTCACCCTGCTCGATATCGGCGCGGCCACCGAACTACGCCTGGTGCACCATCTGACCTCGGAGTACCAGCTGGCCGAGATCCCGCAGATCGGGCCGGGCTGGGAGTACTACGCGGACATGTTCGTCGCCGCCTGCACCCACACCGAACGCCCGGACTTCGCCGACTACTACCCGGCCATGGCGGCGTACTACACCCAGCGCGCTTCCTGACCCGGAAAGCCCACCGCCCCAGCCGAATTCACGGCCGGGGCGGTGGACGGAGACTACCGGGTCACTCGTCGTCGAGCTGCGCGGCGACCTCGTCGGAGATGTCGACATTGGTGTAGACGTTCTGCACGTCGTCACTGTCCTCGAGCGCGTCGACCAGCTTGAACACCTTGCGCGCGCCCTCGGCGTCGACGGCGACCGACACCGACGCCTGGAAGCCGGATTCGGCCGAGTCGTAGTCGATGCCCGCGGACTGCAGCGCCGAGCGCACCGCGATCAGATCGCCCGGCTCGCTGATGATCTCGAAAGCCTCGCCCAGGTCGTTGACCTCTTCGGCGCCCGCGTCGAGCACGTGCTCGAGGATGTCGTCCTCGGACAGGCCGTTCTTCTCGAGGGTCACCACGCCCTTGCGGCCGAACAGGTAGGCCACCGAACCCGGGTCGGCCATGTTGCCGCCGTTGCGGGTCATCGCGACACGCACCTCACCGGCGGCGCGGTTACGGTTGTCGGTGAGGCACTCGATGAGCACCGCGACACCGTTGGGGCCGTAGCCCTCGTACATGATGGTCTGCCAGTCGGCGCCGCCGGCTTCCTCGCCGCCGCCGCGCTTGCGGGCGCGCTCGATGTTGTCGTTGGGGACCGACGACTTCTTCGCCTTCTGGATGGCGTCGTACAGCGTCGGGTTGCCCGCAGGGTCACTACCACCGGTGCGGGCCGCCACCTCGATGTTCTTGATCAGCTTGGCGAAGAGTTTGCCGCGCTTGGCGTCGATTCCCGCCTTCTTGTGCTTGGTGGTGGCCCATTTGGAGTGGCCGCTCATGCCCTACTTCCTTCAGGTCGGTTGCGCGTCTGCCCGGGCGGACAAGCTCGAACCAGCCTACTCGGGCCGCGGGCGGACAGTGGCCGCGGGCGTTACCGCGCCGAACGAACGAGGTCGACGAACAGTTCGTGCACCCGCAGATCGCCGGTGACCTCGGGGTGGAAGGAAGTCGCCACGACATTGCCCTGCCGCGCGGCCACGATGCGCCCCCGCGCCGGACCGTGCGGCACCGTGGCCAGCACCTCGACGCCGTCGCCCACCCGTTCGACCCACGGGGCGCGGATGAACACCGCCCGCACGGGGGTGTCCAGGCCGGTGAAGTCCAGGTCGGTCTCGAAGGAATCGACCTGGCGCCCGAAGGCGTTGCGGCGCACCGTCATATCGATCCCGGACAGGTGCTGGGCGTCGGCCCTGGTGTCGAGCACCTCCGAGGCCAGCAGGATCATGCCCGCGCAGGAACCGAAGGCCGGCAGCCCGTCGCGCAGCCGCGCGCGCAGCGGTTCGAGCAGGTCGAAGGCCACCAGCAGCTTGGAGATGGCGGTGGACTCGCCCCCGGGCAGCACCAGGCCGTCGATGGCGGCCAGCTCCGCCTCGCGGCGCACCAGTACCGCCTCGGCACCGCAGTGCTCCAGTGCGGCAACGTGTTCGCGCACGTCGCCCTGCAGGGCGAGGACACCGATGGTGGGCCGGTCGGCCGGGGTTGCGTTCACAGCCGCCGAGCTTACGAGCCGCGCCGATGTGCGCCCGCTCACGCCCTAGGTGTGGCGCGGGGTGCGGATCAGGCCCTCCTGGACCACCGCGGCGACCAGGTTGCCCTCGCGGTCCCAGATCTTGCCGCCGGTGAGCGCGCGACCGAAGCCCGCCGAGGGCGAGGACTGGTCGTAGAGCAGCCACTCGTCGGCGCGGAACGGGCGAAGGAACCACATGGCGTGATCGAGCGAGGCGTCCTGGGTGGGCACACCGGGGTGGGCCACCTTGGACGAGCCGAGCAGGGTCATGTCGCTCATGTAGGCCAGGGTGCAGACGTGGAACAGCGGGTCGTCGGGCAGCGGGTGCCGGTACCGGAACCACACCTGCTGCGGGGAGACCGCGCCGTCCCGGGCGACGACCTGGTCCTGCGGGACGGTGCGGATGTCCCAGTGCTCCCATTCGCGCATGGCCCACAGCCGCTCGGGACTCATGGTGACGCTGGCATCGGGCAGCCCCTCGGGCGCCTCCACCGCGGGCATCACGTCCTGGTGTTCGGGCCCGTCGTCGCCGCGGTGGAAGGAGGCCGACATCATGAAGATCGCCTGCCCGTCCTGCACGCCGGTGACCCGGCGGGTGCAGAAGGAGCGGCCGTCGCGGATGCGCTCTACCAGGTAGACCGTCGGCGCCTCCGGATTGCCCGGCCGCAGGAAGTAGCCGTGCAGCGAGTGCACCTGGTAGTCCGGGTCGACGGTGCGCACCGCCGAGACCAGTGCCCGGCCCGCGACCTGGCCGCCGAAGGTGCGCGTCAGCTGGGATTCGGTCGCCGCACCACGGAAGATGTCGCGTTCCAGCTGCTCGATCTCGAGCGCCTCTTCGATAGTCGCCATGCGCCCGAGATTATCCCGTCGCCGACCGTCCGGTCTGTCCGGCTCGGCGCAGTGGCACGGAATTTGCTGTGATAGTGCCGTGCCGTCGTTCACCCCGATCTCCCCCGCGGCCGTCGCCGAGCTCGTCGCCGACCGGCTGACCGCCCTGCCCGGCCGTCGCGTGGTCGCCGTCGACGGGGCCGATGCCGCCGCGCCGCAGGACCTGGCCCGGCGGATCGCCGCGACGCTCGGCGCTGCCGGCCGCTCGGCCGAGGTCGTCGCGCTGCACGATTTCGTCCGCCCGGCCTCGCTGCGCTGGGAGTACGGCCGCGACGACGAATGGTCCTATCGCACGGCCTGGTTCGACTACGACGCGCTGCGCCGCGAGGTCCTCGTCCCGCTGCGGGACACCGGCCGCTGGCTGCCCGCGCTCTGGGACGAAGGGCGCGATCGTTCCGCACGCGCCGCGGTGCGCACCGCGCCCGCCGATCTGGTGGTCGTGGCGGCCGGGCCGATGCTGCTCGGCCGCGACCTCGGCTTCGATCTCACCGTGCGCCTGGAACTGAGCGCACCGGCGGCCCGTCGGCGCACCCCGCCCGACCAGCAGTGGACGCTGCCCGCCCTGACCGCGCACGCCGAGGACCATCCCGAGACCGCGACGTGGACACTGCGCTGGGACCACCCGGACCGGCCCGCCCTGCGCGCGGGCTGAACGCGCCGGGCCCCGCACACGAGGGTCGCGTGCGGGGCCCGGCGGGCGGGAATCAGGCGCAGGCGGGAGACTGCTGACCGAAGTTCACCAGCATCTGGCACGCCCAGGCCTTCTGCACCTTCCACTTGCCCTCGTCGGCCACGAACGGCACGTCGACGACATTGGTCTGGCCGTTGACGGTGAAGTTCGCCTTGGCGTTCACGCTGTCACCGAAGGAGGTCACCTCGGTGACCTGCACCTGCACCCCGGCGTCCTGCGCGGCCTGGGCCAGGCGGTTCGGCAGCTCCGGGTCGGCGGCCACGCCCTGGACGAAGTCCAGCTTCTGCTCGTTCGGGATCGACGGGTCCAGCGCGGTGTTGAGCTGTTCGTTGAGCTGCTCCACGGTCGGCACCGCGGGAAGGTCCGCGCTGGGCGTGGCCGCGGCCGAGCTCGAGGTGCTCGTGCTGGGCTTGGCGGTGGTCGTGCCCTTGTCGTCACTGCACGCGCTCATGCCGAGCGCGGCGACTACGGCCAGGCCAGCGATCGCCACACGTCCGGTCCTACGAAGCTTCATCCACTCGTCCTTCTTCTCTGGGTCACTCGTTCTCGCCCTGCGGGCGAAGAGCACGGGCCGCACGCCCTCACGACGCGGGCCACGATGCCACGGCGCGCACGCTACCGAGTGATGTTGAGGAAACTCTGAGACACACACAATGCCGGCGTGCGCGGGGTGGGCGAGGATCAGGCCGGGGCAACCGATTCCAGCGCCGCGGCGATCACGCGCGGATCGACCCGGGTCGGCAGCTCGCTGTCGGCGGGGACCGGAATGCGTGCCAGTACTTCGGCAGCCTCCCGCAGTGTGCACGTCTCGGGCCCGAGCACCGCGCGCACCGTCATCAGCCGGGTCACCGTGGCTCGGGGGTAGCGGTCGAGAAGCGGTCCCAGCGCGGGCAATCCGCCGGTCCGGTAGGCGGTGCGCAGCTCTTCGAGCCCACAGGTCTCCGCGGGTGCCAACCGGTCGACGGCACCGGCCACGCCCTCGGGGCGCAGCGCCGCGAGCGCGGTGGCCAGCCGCCAGACATAGGAGTCGTGTTCGTCGGCGAGCAGCGGGTGGTCCTTGGCGAATTCGGGCCAGTCGGCCTCCTGCGCCCAGCGGACACCGTCGGCGAAGTCCGCCTCCCACGGCCCGTCGTCGGCCTCGGCGATCACCGCCTGGAACAGCGCCGCGGGCAGATCGGTGTGTTCGGCCAGCAGGACCGCGTCGTAGAGGTCCTTGCCTTCGGGATACATGTCGGTCGCCAGCCACAGCAGTTTCCAGGCCAGCGATAGCCGCGGACTCGCCGCGAGCAACACCGTGCCCGGCCCGGGCGATCCGATCCGGGCGATCTCGGTGCGGACCGGCGGCTCCGGCAGCTGTTCACCGAAGACGAAGTCCAGCTGCACACTGCCGCCGGGAACGCCCGGTTCGGTGCTCGACCAGGGCAGCACCAGGCGGCGGCCGGGCACCCGGTCGTAGGTCCAGATCTGGTCGGAGACCGCGCCGGCGGGATCGAGGCGCACCGCGCTGTCCGGTCGCGCCGCCCGCGCGGCCGCGGCGGTGGCGATCTCGTCGAATGCCGCGGCGGTGCGGGGGTCGGCCAGTGTCCAGTCCGGGTCCAGCACCACGAAATCCAGATCGCCGGGCTCCCTGGCGTTCTCGCCGAACCAGGCACGCAGCAGCACACTGCCGCGCACGAGCACCTGCTCGGCCCAGGGCGTGTCGGCCAGCCCGGCCAGGACGTGGTCCAGTGCGGCGCGCCGCGCCACCCGCCAGGTCCGGGCGACGGTGTCGTCGGCGAAAGACGGTTCGCTCAGCCGCATGCCGAACCAGCGATCCGCGTAGGCGGGGTCGAAAACGGGCCGCTGCACCACGTCGTCGGCGCCGACCGGCAGCAACGTGGCCGGGAACCTCGCCGGGTCGATCCGGTCCGCCGACGGTGGCTCGGTGGGCACGCGTTGCTGTTCGGAGCGCCACGGCCCGCTGGGCAGATGCCGCCAGGGGGTCACCGGCACGGTGGCGGGGTCGTCGGACAGCCACCCCGCGTCGACCGATTCGTCGCTGTCGTGGACGACGAATTCCTGTTCGGTGGACAGGATCTCGTACCCGCGCTCGCGCAGCACCGAGCGCAGCAGATTCAGCCGGTGGAGGGCACTGTGCTTGCCCGACAGCCTGCACCGCTGGGTGACGAACCGCTCGGTGCGGCCGTCCTCGCGCGTACGCCGGGCATTGGCCGACACGTGCGCGTGATGCCCGGCGCAGGCCCCGGCCAGCGCCGCGAGGTCCGCGTCGGCGGGCAGCACGACCTTGATGTGGTGTTCGTAGTAATACGTCGTGCCCAGTTCCCGTGCGGCGCGATCGGTGGCCGGAATACCGCTCGCCCGGTAGTCGGCTTCGATCTTCGTGCGGACCAGGGTCAGTCCCGCGGCACGCGTGTCCGCGGCCGCCGCCTGGGCGAGCGCGGTGACGCTCGCCAGGTCACCGGTGTGGCGCAGGGTCAGCATCGGCTGGTCGGCGACGCGTCCACGGGCCAGCACGATATGGGTGAACTTCATCTCCCGCCGCGCCGCGAAGCTCTCCACGGCGGCGAGTTCGGTCGCGCTCCCGGCACGGACGGTCAGATGGATCTCGAAGTTTCCGGCGAATTCGACCTCTGCACTCACCTGTCCATGATCACAGCACGCGCAACCGGATTCACCGGGCTATCCGGCCGCGCGGGTCTCCCGTAACCCGGCGACCGCCCCGACCAGCCGCGCGTGAGTGTCCGCGTCGGCGGCGGCGATCAACCCGTGCGGTGCACTGTGTAAGGGCTGCCCGGCCAGCCCGGTGACCACACAGCCCGCCGCCTGACACAGGGCGATGGCGGCGGTGAAGTGCACGCTGTCGCGCAGGTCGCCACCGGTGACGTAGGCGGCGCGGCGTCCCGCGGCGACCCAGGCCAATGCCAGCGAGGTCGACAGCACCCTGGCGTGGAACCGCCCGGCGAAACCGGTGGCGTCGAACAGGCGCGCCGGGGTCGACCAGGGGAACGGATTGTCCAGGTCGACATCGACGAGCCTGCTCTGCGCCGAGGGCGTCAACGGCTCGTCGCGGCCCTCGCGCCGCACGAACGCACCCTCGCCCGCGGTCCAGAACACCTCGGCGGCAAAGGGATCCGCGGTGGCCGCCGCGGTCACCACAGTGCCGGTGCGCAGCGCGACGTTCACCGCGGCGGCGGTGGTCTGGACCGCGAAATTGCGGGTGCCACACAGCGGATCGATGAACCACGCGCGCTCCCCCTCCGTGGAACCGGTGACCCCGGACTCCTCGGCGACGAACCGGTCCCCCGGTCGGGCGCCGCTCAGCAGGTCGAGAATGGCCCGCTCGGCGGCGAGGTCGGCGTGGGTGGCGAAGTCGTCGCCGTGTTTGGCGTGCCGGGTGACCGGCTCCCGGAACGCGTCCCGAATGGCTCCGGATGCGACTTGCGTTGCGCGAATGGCGATTTCGATATCCGAATGGTGCACCTCTTCCAGGCTACGGGCTCGGGCGCATCCGGACAGCGAAACTTTCAGTTCATGCTGCCCTCCATCGGGATGTAGATCTCGGCGGCCTCGGCGAACGCCGACCCGGTGAGCTCGGCCAGCGCCAGCGCCTCGTCGGTCTTGCGCAGCGCCAGGCGCACGAGTTCACGATCGTTCCACCGGTCCCCCACCGCCTCGAGCGGCTCGGCGTTGCGGGCCAGCCAGTCGCGCAGCGGCCGGATCTCGCCGGGCGCCGCGTAGCCGCCGATCGCGTAGTTGGTGGGGATGGTCCAGTTGGATTCCCAGGTCAGCGTGGGGAACTCGGCGGGCAGCACGCCCAGCAGCGGGTCGTTGCCACCCAGCGGCGCGTAGCCCTCGGTCGCGGCGTTCTCGGCCAGTTCGGTCGGCCAGACCCGGCCGCGCTGGATCCAGCCGGGCAACAGCGCGGCCAGGAACTCGACCAGGCTGAACTGGGCGTTGCCGGTGAGCGCGTCCGCGGCGTCGATGTCGTCGCCGTCGGCATTGCGGATGGTCGGCCGCCCCGCGCGCACCGCGACGGCGGCCTCGCGCAGCAGGTCGAGTTTCCAGCGGAAACCGATGGCGAGGTGTTCGTCGGCGGGCAGGGTGCCGCTCGCGTCGGGTTCGACCCGGCCGAGCAGGGCCCGGTCGAGCTGGGCGAGCTGGGTGCGCGCCAGCTCGTCGACCTCGCCGACCTCGGCGTTCGTGTAGCGCAGGACGGTTTCGGCGACGGTCTCCGGCGCGTCGGCGGTGACGAAGAACGGCCTGCCCCAGACGTAGAGGGAGGCGTCGAAATAGGTGCGGGCACAGGCTTTCAGGGTGCCGAGCCCCCACGCGTTCGCCCGGAAGCGCACCTTGGCCTGGCGGACCGCGTCGGCGACCAGGTCGTCGAGGTCGTCGTCGCTGCCGCGCCCGGCCAGGAACGGGGTGAGCCGGTCCTCCACGAGCCGCAGGTCGATCGGATGAAAGCTGATGTCGTAACCCATATTTCACGACTCTAGGGTCACGCACCGACAACCCGCGGCTAGAGCGCCAGGTACGCCGCCAGCCCCAGACCCGCGATGCCGATGCCGACCCGCAGCACGCCCGGCGGGATCACCTTCACCACCGGCGGCCCGCACCAGCCGCCGACGAAGGCGCCCGCGCCCAGCGCCAGCGCCGCACCCCAGTGCACCGGCCCGAAGGCCGCGAAGCCGACGGCAGCGACGAGATTGGCGATGCCGAGCAGGAAGCTCTTGAGCACCGAGGCGCTCCACACCGATTCCGAGGTGCACAGCAGCATCATCGACAGGTAGATCACCCCGGCACCCGCGCCGAAATAGCCGCCGTAGACCGAGATCAGCAGAATGCCCAGCGGCACGATCCAGGGCCTGCTGAGCTCGCCGACGTGCCGCCGGACCAGTGGCTGCACCAGCAGGGCGAGCGAGGCGATGGCCACCAGGAAGGGCACGACCACCTCGAAGGTTCCCTCCGGCGCCACCAGCAGTGCCAGCGCGCCGAGCAGCCCGCCGATGGCCGAGAGCACCGCCCACCGCACCAGCGTCGTCCCGCGCCCGGTGAGCTCGCGCCCGGAGTTCGCGGTCGCCCCGACCCCGACGGCGACCAGCGCGACGGTATTGGTGACATTGGCCGCGACCGGCGGCAATCCCACGGCCAGCAGGGCCGGGTAGGAGACGATGGAGGCCATCCCGGTGACGAACCCGATCAAACCGGTGAACAACCCCGCGACGACCAGCAGGAAGAAGTCGAGCAGGGTCACGGACCGACTGTACGGTACGCCCAGGTGGCAGCTCCTCGCCGGTTCGCTCAGGCCCGCACGGGGGTGTTGTGGAAGCTGGTGAACAGCCAGCGGCCCGCCTCGCACACCGCCACGCGCGTCTGGATGGACCGGTCGGGTCCGGCCGGTGCGTCCGGGGGCGCGGGGCGCGGGGTCATCGTGATCAGGACGGCGGTCTCCGGGGTGGGGAAGCGCAGGGTGCGCAGCAGCGGGTCGGCCAGGCGGGTGCCGTGCATGAACCCGTCGAAGCCGCGCTGCATCTCGACCGCCAATTCCGCACGGCCCCGGATGAATTCGCCGATGACGGAGACGAAATCGCAGTCCCCGGTGAAGGTCGCGGCGAAGGCGGCGCCGCCCCCGGCGGCCCAGGCGTCCATCTGCCGCCGCAGCAGGGCGAGTACCGCCTGCTCGGCGGTCGCGGTGTGGTCGGTCGTGCTGTCTGTCGTCATGCTGGTCACGCTGTCAGGGGCGGGGTCATGGGTTCAATGACCTCGCGGGTCATGGTGGCGGTGTTGTCGCCTGTCTAGCCTGGCACGGTGAACAGTCCGGTCCGGAACAGTCCCGTGGGTGCGCTGCTGCGCGAATGGCGGCAGCGGCGGCGGTTGAGCCAGCTCGAGCTCGCGCTGGCCGCCGAGAGCTCGACGCGGCACCTGTCGTACGTGGAGACCGGCCGGGCCCAACCGAGCCGGGCCATGGTGCTGAAGCTGTGCCGGACCCTGGATGTGCCGCTGCGCGAACGCAATACGCTGCTGCTCGCCGGCGGTTTCGCTCCCGAGTATCGCGAGACCGGGCTCGACGGCACCGATTCCGACGGCACCCGCACCGCTCTCGACACGGTGCTCGCCGCGCACGAACCGTATCCGGCCGTCGCCGTGGACCGGCACTGGAACGTGGTCACCACCAACCGGGCGATGGGCCTGTTCGGTGACGCGCCACCCGCCACCCCAGACGGCAGACCCGCCAACGTGTACCGCCTCGCCCTCACCCCGGACCCGCCGGACGCCCCGGTCCGCATGGTCAACTTCGCCGAGGTCCGCACGTACCTGCTCGAACGGCTGCTGCGCCAGGTCCGCGCCACCGGCGACCCCGTCCTGCGCGGCCTCTACGACGAGGTCAGCGCTTACCCTGTCCCCCCGGACGACTCCCCCGACCCGGCCCCGATCCCGGTCGGGCCCTTCGCGGTCCCCCTGCGCATCCGCACTCCCGCCGGGGAACTGCGCCTGTTCAGCACCATGGTCACTTTCGGCGCCCCCGCCGATGTCACCCTCGCCGAAATTGCCGTCGAACTGTTCTACCCCCTCGACGACACCACCGCGGCCACTCTGCGCGCCCTCTACGACGCCGTACCTCCCAGTACCTGAACTCTGTTGCGCACCAGGGTCATCGCGTGACCTCCCACGCTGTCGGTGGCACGTGTCACGATGACGTGGTGCAGACAACGCTGTTCGAACCCGGCGAACCCCGAGAGCCCGGTGTGCGAGATCGCCTCGATTCCAACACCGTCGCCCGGCTCGACGGCGTCACCGGTTTCGCCGACCTGCGCGAGGCACTGACGACCCTGCGCGCCGCCTACCCCGACGCCCGGCTGCTGTGCACCTACGACGACCCGGACCAGTGCGCCTACACGAGCATGCACGCCACGCTCCGGCTCGAGGAAGACGCGGAACCGGCCGAGGACTACGACTTCGAGGACCCGGTGGCGGTGCACCGCGCGGAGAACGCGACACTCGCCCACATCGCCGCGCTCCTGGACGACCCCGGCCGCCGCGTCGACTGGCCCTCGCTGGCGGGCAGTCGTGCGGCCACCGACGCCGACCTCGACGATCTCGTGCGGCTCAACAGCGCCCCCGACCGGGCCCTCGACGCCACCGTCCTGGTGCAGCGCGTCCCCGTGGAGCGCGACGACCTCGCCATCGCGGGCATCCCGAACGGCTACTTCGCCGACGACTGGAACATCTTCACCAACCACGCCGTCATCCGGCGGATGGCCGGGCACGGCTACCGCCACCTCGCGATCGGCGCCGCGCTGCTGGCCTTCGACCGGCCCACCGCGCCCTCCGCCGAGGAAGCCGCCGCCGTGGTCTCCGACCTCATCCACCTCTACGGCAGGCCCGACGCCATCGCCTGGCACGAACTCGCCGTCCTGCTGCCCGACCGCGACCTGCTGGTGCTCGGCTATGCCGAGGACTTCGGCGACGCGCTCGACCTCGAACGCCCGTGAGACGACTCCGGCGGACGCCGCGATGCGACGTCCGCCGGAGCGGATACCTCAGTGCCCGAAGGGAATCGGGCGCGTGATCACCAGCCGCGCTCGGCCAGGCGGTGCGGCTGCGGGATCTCCTCGACATTAATGCCGACCATGGCCTCACCCAGGCCGCGCGAGACCTTGGCCAGCACGTCCGGGTCGTCGTAGAAGGTGGTGGCCTTGACGATGGCCGCGGCACGCTGCTCGGGATTGCCGGACTTGAAGATGCCGGAGCCGACGAACACGCCCTCGGCGCCGAGCTGCATCATCATGGCGGCGTCGGCGGGGGTCGCGATGCCACCGGCGGTGAACATGACCACGGGCAGCTTGCCGGTCTGGGCGACCTCGCGGACCAGCTCGTAGGGGGCCTGCAGTTCCTTGGCGGCCACGAACAGCTCGTCCTCCGACAGCGAGGTCAGGCGGCGGATCTCGGCGCGGATGGTGCGCATGTGGGTGGTCGCGTTGGACACGTCACCGGTGCCCGCCTCGCCCTTGGAACGGATCATGGCCGCGCCCTCGGTGATGCGGCGCAGGGCCTCACCCAGGTTGGTGGCGCCACAGACGAAGGGGACGGTGAAGTTCCACTTGTCGATGTGGTTGGCGTAGTCGGCCGGGGTCAGCACCTCGGACTCGTCGATGTAGTCCACGCCGAGGCTCTGCAGGATCTGTGCCTCGACGAAGTGGCCGATGCGGGCCTTGGCCATCACGGGGATCGACACCGCGGAGATGATGCCGTCGATCATGTCCGGGTCGCTCATCCGCGAGACGCCGCCCTGGGCGCGGATGTCGGCGGGCACCCGCTCGAGCGCCATCACGGCCACCGCGCCGGCGTCCTCGGCGATCTTGGCCTGCTCGGGGGTGACCACGTCCATGATCACGCCGCCCTTGAGCATCTCGGCCATGCCGCGCTTCACGCGGGCGGTGCCGACGGTGGTGGTGGTCTCAGGCGTAGTCACGGCTGTCTCCTGTGTCATGGGCGCCAATCAGGTCGCTCGGTGGTGGACACCGTCGATTCTAGAGCCGCCCGAATTCGGTCTTCATAGCCAGTTGAGGTCCACTGGCCTTGCCACGACCAGCGGCGATGCGCCGACCGGGCCCGGCTGGCCTGCTCGAGTGGCCTGCGTCTCAGCGGATGGAGCGGACGACGTGTTCGGTGTCGTCGGCGGCAGCCGCGACGGCCTCGGCGAGCAGGTCGTCGAGGTGGTAGGGGTACACCGCCTCGCCCTGCTCTTCCAGCGCGCGGATGTCGGCGGGGCCGCACCAGCGGTGATCGGTGATGGTGCGGCGCTCCAGCGCGTTCAGCGCGGCGGGCCGCCATTCGAAGCGCTGGGCGCGCAGGGTGAAGAACAGTTCCTCCGAGCGCACGAGTTCGCCGTTGAACGGGAACACCGCGACGCGGCGCCACAGCGGTCCGCGCAGGGTGGCCGGGTCGACCCGCTGGCCGGTCTCCTCGTGGATCTCGCGGACCGCGGCGTCGCGCAGGGTCTCCCCCGGCTCCACACCGCCGCCGACGGTGAACCAGAAGGCCACCTCGGGCACCAACGGATCGTGCCCGCGCAGCAGCAGCACCCGGTCCTGCTCGTCGAGCAGCACGACGCGGGCGGTGGTGCGGGTGGTGTGCACCTCCAGGCCGGTCGCGGCGGCCGGGGTCGCGCGTTCGGTGATCTCGAAGTAGTGCGGCAGCGGCGCGGTACCGCCGAGGTGCAGGATGCGCACCGGACGGCGGGTACGCAACGCGAGGGTGTCGCGCACGGCGTCGTTGTGGAAGCGGCGGGCGATGAGGACCCTGGCCTCGGCGTCGGCGAGCTCGGCGACCAGCTGGGGGCGCAACTGTTCGATGTCGACCAGCGACAGCGCCGCGGAGAGCTGGTTCTCGATGGTCTCCCGGTCGGCCCGGTCGGCGCGTTCGGCCCGGTCGGCGAGGCTCGCCAGCTGGGTGGCGCGATCCGCGCGCAACGGATCGGTGCTGACCGGTCCGGCCACCGCCATGGCCACCGCGCGCGCCACCACCGCGCGCCGGGCCAGCGCCGCGTCGAGGGCCTGCCAGGACTGATCCGAGCGCACGTGCAGCCGGTCGAGCCGGTTGGCGGTCGAATAGGCCCAGACACCGAGCGCGAGGACCAGCAGGGCCACCAGCCCCAGGATCAGGACGGTGGTGGCGGAGAAGGTGATCATCCGGCCACCCGCACGGTGGCGTCACCGACGGTGACGGTCTCGTACACGCGCAGGATCTGCTCGGCGACCACCGGCCAGTCGTAGCCGGCGACCACCTGGGTGGCGGTGCGCACGAGCCGGTCCCGCGTCTGCTCGTCGGTGAGGACGGTGTCGATGGCGGTGGCCAGCGCCGCCGAATCGCCCACCGGGGTGAGCAGCCCGGCCGTGCCGTCGCGCAGCACCCGCCGGAACGCGTCCAGTTCGCTGGCCACCACCGGGGTGCTCGCGGCCATCGCCTCGATCAATATGATGCCGAAACTCTCCCCGCCCAGGTTCGGCGCCACGTAGACGTCCGCGCTGCGCATGGCCGCGGCCTTCTCCGCGTCGGTGACCTGCCCCAGGAAGCGCAGGTGCCCGGCGAGTTCGCCCGCCTCGCGGCGCAGCCGGTCCTCGTCGCCACGCCCGACGATGAGGATCTGCACGTCCGGATGCCGCCGGACCAGCGCGGGCAGCGCGCCCAGCAGCACGTCCATGCCCTTGCGCGGTTCGTCGTAGCGGCCCAGGAACAGCACCGTCTTGCCCGCGCGCGGATAGCCGTCGAGCAGCGGGCCGCGCGCGAACGCCGACACGTCGACCCCGTTGGGGATCTCCACCGCGTCGGAGCCCAGCGCCTCGACCTGCCAGCGCCGGGCCAGCTCGGAGACCGCGATCCGTCCGCTGATCTTCTCGTGGTACGGCCGCAGCACCCCCTGGAAAGTGCTCAGTACCAGCGATTTCGTGGTGGAGGTGTGGAAGGTCGCGACGATCGGGCCCTCGGCGATCTTGAGCGCCAGCATCGACAGGCTCGGCGCGTTGGGCTCGTGGATGTGCAGCACGTCGAAGTCGTTGCTGTCGATCCAGCGCCGGATGCGGGTGTAGGCCATCGGCCCGAACGACAACCGCGCCACCGAGCCGTTGTACGGGATCGCCACCGCGCGGCCCGCCGACACCACGAAATCGGGCAGCGGGGTGTCGTCGGAGGCGGGCGCGAGCACGCTCACCTTGTGTCCGCGTTCGAGGAACACCCGCGCGAGCTCGACCACATGGGCCTGCACGCCGCCGGGAACGTCGAACGAGTACGGGCAGACCATGCCGATCTTCACCGGACACCACCGGTGCGGCCCGCAGCGATCCGGGCCAGCCGCTCCGGCGAGAGATCGGCTTCCCACAGTGGCTGCAACATGTGCCAGTCGGCCGGATGCTCGGCGATGTTCGCGGCGAACGCGTCGGCCAGCGATTGCGTCGTCGCCGCCACGCCACCGGAGACATCCAGTGGCACACTGGTTTTCAGGCCCCAGCCCTCGGTGCCGTCGGCCTCGGTGGTGAACCACGCGTGCACCGGTTGCAGCGACGCGCCGGTCTCGATGGCCAGTCTCGCCGCGCCTGCGGGCAGCCAGGTGCGCTCACCGAAGAAGTCGACCGGCACCCCCTTGCCGGTCAGATCGCGTTCGCCCATCAGGCACACGATCCCGTTGCGGCGCAACCGTTGCGCGAGCTGCTCGAACGGCGGCTGCTCCCCACCGGTCAGCGGGAAGACCTCGAAACCCAGGCTCTCCCGGTAGGCGACGAACCGCTCGAACAGCGATTCGGGCTTCAGTCGTTCGGCCACCGTGGTGAAGGTGGAGTAGTGCTGCACCAGCCACACCCCGGCCATGTCCCAGTTGCCCGAGTGCGGCAGCACCAGGATCACGCCGCGGCCGTCGTCGAGCGCCGCGTCGAGGTGCTCGAGCCCGTCGACGTGATAGTCGACGGTGGTGTGGTCCATGCTGGGCAGCCGGAACGCCTCGCGCCAGTACCGGGCGTAGGAGCGCATGCTGGCGCGGATCAGGTCGTCGGGTACCTCCTCGGGCGTCACCCCGAGCACGCGCGCGAGATTGCGGCGCAGCTGGACCGGCCCGCCGTCCTTGGCCGCCCGGTCCGCACCCAGGTCGAACACCTTGCGCACCAGGGGTTCCGGGGCCGAGCGCACCAGCCGCCAGCCCGCGGCGTAGCCCCAGTCGCTCACTCGCTCGTTCAGCGTCACTGCGTCGCTCCCCCGGTCGCGTCCTGCTGCGGAGCCGGCGGGATGACCACGCGCGCGCCGGGCGAATTGCGCACCGCGAGCACCCGCTGGAACACCGTGACGATGCTCAGCACCGCCAGCACCCACATGGCCACGTACACCGCGTACGTCAGCCACTCGATGCCCCAGTATCCGCCGATGCCGGTGAACCCGGCGCCGACCAGCACGATGACCAGCCGATCGGGCCGCTCGATGAGCCCGCCGTCGGCCGAGAGCCCGCTGGCCTCGGCACGGGCCTTGGCGTAGGAGATGACCTGCGAGGTGACCAGCACGATCAGCGTCGCCACGAACAACTGCTTGCTCTGCTCGTGATAGACCGCCCACCAGGCCAGCCCGGCGAAGATCGCGCCGTCGGCCACCCGGTCACAGGTGGCGTCGAGCACCGCGCCGTACTTCGTTCCGCCGCCGCGGGCACGGGCCATCGCGCCGTCGAGCATGTCGAACATGACGAACAGCCAGATGACCATCGTCCCCCAGAACAGGTGTCCCGAGGGGAACAGCGTCACCGCGGCCGCGATCGTCGCGGTGGTGCCGATCAGTGTCATCGCGTCCGGGGTCAGCCCCGTACGGACGAGCGCTTTGCCCAGCGGCGCAGTCGCTTTCGCAAACGTCTGGCGGCCGAAGAAGCTGAGCACGGTTGTCAGTCCTCCCACGCCTCCGCCAGCAGCTGCCGCGTCTCACGCAGCAACTGCGGCATCACTTTCACCCCGCCGACCACGGTGATGAAGTTCGCATCCCCACCCCAGCGCGGAACGATGTGCTGGTGCAGGTGGTCGGCGAGCGAACCACCGGCCACCCCGCCGAGGTTGAGGCCCACGTTGAATCCGGCGGGCCGCGAGACCCGTTTCATCACGCGAATGGCCTGCTGGGTGAAGGCCATCAGTTCCGCGCTCTCGGCGGGCGTGAGGTCCTCCAGGTCGGCTACCCGACGGTACGGCACCACCATCATGTGCCCCGGGTTGTACGGGTACAAGTTGAGCACGGCGTAGACCAGTTCGCCGCGGGCGATGATCAGCCCGTCCTCGTCCGACATCTTGGGGATATCGGTGAACGGGTGCCCGGTGGCGTCCTTGGGCTTGACCGCGCCGGTGATGTAGGACATCCGGTACGGCGTCCACAGCCGCTGCAACCGGTCGGGCTGCCCGGCCCCGGCGTCGGCGATCGACCCCGCCGACGCCTCGGAGGCAATACTCTCGCTCATGCTGTCTCCGACGCGGTGACGACCTCGAACCCGTCGGCGGTGGGCGAGGTGTTCACGCGGTGACCGATCCACTGGAGGACGGTGGCGATCGCGTCGTCCACCGGCACCCCGTTGACCTGGGTGCCGTCGCGGAAGCGGAAGCTCACCGCGCCCGCCTCCACGTCACGGGCACCGGCCAGCAGCATGAACGGCACCTTCTGGGCGGTCTGGTTGAAGATCTTCTTCTGCATCCGGTCGTCGCTGCGGTCGACCTGCGCGCGCACCCCGGCCTCGCGCAGCCGCTCGATCACCGCGTCCAGGTGCGGGGCGAAGTTCTCCGCGACCGGGATACCGACCACCTGCACCGGCGACAGCCACGCCGGGAACGCGCCCGCGTAGTGCTCGGTGAGCACACCGAAGAACCGCTCGATCGAGCCGAACAGCGCACGGTGGATCATCACCGGCTGCTGCTTGGTGCCGTCGGAGGAGGTGTACTCGAGGTCGAAGCGCTCGGGCAGGTTGAAGTCGAGCTGGATGGTCGACATCTGCCAGGTGCGGCCCAGCGCGTCCTTGGCCTGCACGGAGATCTTCGGGCCGTAGAAGGCGGCGCCGCCGGGATCGGGCACCAGGTCCAGGCCGGAATCGGTGGCCACCTTGCGCAGGGTCTCGGTGGCCTCCTCCCACAGCTCGTCGGAGCCGACGAACTTCTTCGGGTCCTTGGTGGACAGCTCGAGGTAGAAGTCGTCGAGGCCGTAGTCGCGCAGCAGCGAGAGCACGAACTGCAGCGTGGTGGTGAGCTCCGCGTGCATCTGCTCCTTGGTGCAGTAGATGTGCGCGTCGTCCTGGGTCATGCCGCGCACACGGGTCAGGCCGTGGATCACGCCGGACTTCTCGTAGCGGTACACCGAACCGAACTCGAACAGCCGCAGCGGCAGCTCCCGGTAGGAGCGGCCCCGCGCGCGGAAGATCAGGTTGTGCATGGGGCAGTTCATCGGCTTGACGAAGTAGTCCTGGCCGGGCTTGCGCACGGTGCCGTCCTCGTTGAGTTCGGCGTCGAGGTGCATGGCCGGGAACATGCCGTCGCGGTACCAGTCGAGGTGACCGGAGACCTCGAACAGGTGCCCCTTGGTGATGTGCGGGGTGTTGACGAACTCGTAGCCCGCGTCGATGTGGCGCTGCCGCGAGTACTCCTCCATCTCCTTGCGGATGATGCCGCCCTTGGGATGGAACACCGGCAGGCCCGAGCCGAGTTCGTCGGGGAAGCTGAACAGGTCCAGCTCGAGACCCAGCTTGCGGTGGTCGCGGCGTTCGGCCTCGGCCAGCAGGTGCAGGTATTCCTCCATCGCCTCGGTCGATTCCCAGGCGGTGCCGTAGATGCGCTGCAGGTCCTCGCGGTCCTGGTCACCACGCCAGTAGGCGGCCGAGGAGCGGGTGAGCTTGAAGGCGGGGATGAACTTGGTGGTGGGGATGTGCGGGCCGCGGCACAGATCGCCCCAGATCTTCTCGCCGGTGCGCGGGTCCAGGTTGTCGTAGATGGTCAGCTCGTTGCCGCCGACCTCCATGATCTCCGGGTCGTCGATGCCGGACTTGTCGCTGATCAGCTCCAGCTTGAACGGTTCCTTCGCCAGCTCGACGCGGGCGTCCTCGACCTCGACCACGCGACGCGAGAAGCGTTGCGCGCCTTTGACGATCTTCTTCATCCGGGACTCCAGCTTGGCCAGATCCTCGGGGGTGAACGGGCGCTCGACCCGGAAGTCGTAGTAGAAGCCGTCCTTGATCGGCGGACCGATGCCCAGCTTGGCCTCGGGGAACTCCTGCTGCACCGCCTGGGCCAGCACGTGCGCGGCCGAGTGCCGGATCACGCTGCGGCCGTCCTCGGTGTTCGCGGCGACGGCCTCGACCTCGACGTCTTCGTCCGGGATCCAGGACAGGTCCTTGAGCGCGCCCTCGGCGTCGCGCACGACGACGATGGTGTCCGGGCCCTTGGTCGGCAGTCCCGACTCCCGCACCGCCGCGCCCGCGGTAGTCCCGGCCTGCACCCGGACGAGGGCGACAGGACTGATGGGTGCAGAGGTGGTCACGGGGAAGCTCTCCTTGACGTCGGTGTCTACCGGGTCCATCCGGTAGTTACGCAGGGTCCATCCTGCGACCCGCCCATGCTATCGGGCGAGTCGACCGGCTGTGTCGACGGACCGGGGCCGCGTGTTGTGCGCAGGACACGCGCCGCGGCCGCCGGACGGTGGGCGGCGCGGGCGACGCCGGACCCGCGACGGCGGCCGGATCAGCTGGACGGCCCCGCGGTCTCGGCCAGGAGTGCGGCCCGCTCGGCGGCGGGACGTTTCGGGCAGCTTGTGCACATCTGGCAGCCGCGCACCTCGTAGACCAGGCAGCAGGAGATCCGTTTGACGAAGGTGCGCGTACCGACAGTGACGAACCGTGGCGCCAACAGCCGGGCGCCCACATCGGCGGCCAGGCGCGCCCCCACCTCGGGGGCGCCCGCGTCGAGTGCGCGGTTGCCCACGGCGTCGGCCACGATCGCCCACAGCGCGGGCATGCCCGCCCCGGAAACGGCCGAGACCTGGGCGATCACGGCGGCCAGGGTGGCCCGCAGCGCGTCGCCGACCTCCTCGGCCGCGCACGCGCCGCGCTCCCCGCCGACATCCGAGCGCACGGCACGCCCGTCGGCGTCGACCGGCACCCGCCGGAACCGCGCGTGCTCGACGCCGCCGTCCCGGCGGACCTCGCAGTCGAACTCGCCGAGCGCGGCGACCGGGGCCGGGCTGCCCACCGCGTAGGCCCGCGTGATCGGCCCGACCAGCGTCGAGGCGACCATGCACCACCACAGCGTGCCCGCGACCCGGGGCACGTCGGTGCCCCAGGTGCGGCCCATCTCGTCGATGCGCGCGGCGACCCACGCGGGATCGGTGAGCCGCTGTCCGGGGACGGTGCTCACGACATCAGGGGACTGTGCAACCACGGCCAATCGACTCCGATCCACCCTGCCACCATCGAATATGTGCCGAGCAGCCACAACGTCACGACGACGAGGGCGAAGGTCGCCACCGCCCCGAGCACCTTGATCGTCCAGCCGCGCGAGGTGTACCAGTCCATGACGGTCCGGTACTTCCCGCGGACCCACCGCAGGGTGTGATGCGCCCAGACGAACTCGGTGGCCAGGATGCCGAATCCCGCGAAGACGAGCGCCCAGCCCGGGCCGGGATACGGGATGGTGACGATCCCGACGAGCAGGACCACGCCACCGACCAGTCCGACCACGACGCGATAGCCGAAGTTCAGGGTAGGGCGGTCGGCGATGCGTTCCCGGAAGGCGCGCAGGCGGTCTTTGACACGTGTCCACCGGTCCGGTGCCTCGGTGGAATCCCCCGGGTCACCGGAGTCGAGGTCGGCGCGGGTGGCGTCGGCGGTCGGCTCGCTGATCATCGTTCCAGACTACGAGCCGACCGCCGCGCGTGCTCAGCCCCGGATCACAGCGTGACCGGGAGCTCCCCGTCGATCGTGCGGACCGTCTCCGCGGTCACCTCGACCACCCGCGCGCCCGCGATGTCGAAGAACAGACCCGAGACCACCACCCCGCGCTCGGCGATGGCGCGGCGCACCACCGGATGCCGCCGCAGGGTCTCGAGCTGCACGGCGACGTTCACCATGCTCAGCTGGTCTACCTCGCCGTATCCGGCCGCCCCGGCGGCCACGGCCACCGGATGCCCCTCGCGGAAACGCTCCAGGCTCGGCGCGGCGTGCCCGAGCCAGGAGTTCAGCCCGCCCGCGGTCTCGGCGCCCGCGAGGACGGCCTTCATCGCACCGCACGAGGAGTGCCCGCACACGACCACCGAGCGCACCGCCAGTTGCTCGAGCGCGAATTCCAGTGCGGCCTCGACGGAATCGTCGCCGTGCAGCGGCACCAGGTTGCCGATATTGCGGACGGTGAACAGGTCACCGGGCCCGCTGCTGGTGATCACATTGGGCACGATCCGCGAATCCGAGCAGGTCAGGAAGAACGAGTGCGGGTCCTGGCTGTCGCGCAGTTCGTCCAGGTGCGGGCGCACCACGTGCGCGTGACTGCGATGGAACGCCGAGACACCGGCGGCCACCACGTCCCCACCGGGCTCCGGCGTGCGCCAGGGCCCGAGCAGCTCGTCCCATACCTGACGCCCGAAGCCGCGCGCGGGCGGCGCGGCGGCCGCACCGGCCATCCGCGCGCTGCCGATCTCGACGAAATCGACACGGCCACCGCTGCTTTCCTGCTGACGCTGCCATTCCTCGATGGCCTCGAAGGCCGCGTGGTCGAGGAAGTCGACGGTCATCTCCACCGTCACGTCGGCGCCCGCGGGCACCTTGGCCAGCTCACCGGAGAGTTTCGGCAGTGCCAGGAAGGTGCAGGAACCGTCGATGCTCACCAGCCACCGCGGCCCGTCGAGGGCGACCGCGCTCACCTGGACCCGGACCACCCGCCACAGCAGCAGGCCGAAGGCCAGGGCGAGCCCGATGATCACGCCCTCGAGCAGGTTGAGGAACACCACCGACAGGATCGTCACCACGTAGACCAGCAGGTCACCGGTGCGCCGGGCCAGCCGGATGTGGGCCAGTTTCACCAACTGGATGCCGATCACGATCAGCAGACCGGCCAGCGCGGCCGTCGGGATCTGCTCGACCAGCGCCACCAGCGCCACCGAGAACAGCAGCAGCCAGCAGCCGTGCAGGATCGCCGAGGCGCGGCTGCGCGCGCCGGCCTGCACATTGGTGGCGCTGCGCACGATCACGCCGGTGATCGGCAGACCACCTGCCAGGCCCGACAGCACATTGGCCGAGCCCTGACCGATCAGCTCACGGTCGAAATCGGTGCGCGGGCCGGTGTGCATCTTGTCGACGGCCACCGCCGAGAGCAGGCTCTCCACGCTGGCGATGAGCGCGATGGTGAGCACCATCATCGCCACCGCGGACCAGTCGCCCGAGGGCAGGTGCGGCAGTTGCAGCGCGTCGAACAGGGAACCGTCGATGACGATGCGGTCCACGTCGGTGGGCAGCAGCAGCGACAGCAGGGTGCCCGCCACGACGGCGACCAGCGGTCCCGGCACCGCACGCAGCTTGGGCGGCATACGTTTCCAGCCCAGCATCACCACGATCACGGTGGCGCCGACCAGCGCGCCGCCGCCGTGCAGATCCAGCAGCTGGCCCGGCAGTTCGAGCAAGTTGCGCAGCGCGGTGCTGTGCGAGGACCCGCCGAGCAGCACGTGGACCTGCTGCAGGGCGATGGTGACGCCGATACCCGCCAGCATCGCGTGCACCACCACGGGGGCGACGGCGAGCGCGGCACGCGCGATCCGGCTGAGGCCGAACAGGATCTGTAACACCCCGGCGGCGACGACGATGAAACAGGTGACACGCCAGCCGAAGGTGGCGATGGATTCGGCGACCACGACGGTCAGGCCCGCGGCGGGGCCGCTGACCTGCAGCACCGAACCACCCAGCAGACCGGCGACGATACCGCCTATCACGGCGGCGACGAGTCCGGCGGCGACGGGCGCGCCGGAGGCGACCGCGATGCCCAGCGACAGGGGCAGCGCGACCAGGAAGACCACGATGGACGCGGGAAGATCGTGGCGCAGCAGCGTGTGCTGCCACGCGGGGCGGGCGGGCCCGCTGGGTACTTCGGCCTCGGGACGAGGCGGTGCGAGATCGTTTTCTACAGACATGACTCTCCTTCGCCGACTCGGCGCGCGGCCGAGGTCGGTCGACGATCAACTTGTCCAGTACGGGCAGAGACCGCGAACCGGCATTCTCACGGTGAAGCTCACGAAATCCCGGTGCGACGATGGACCGGGCAGGCCATCCAAACTATTGGTAAAGAAATGGCAAAACCAGTGTGCCGCACAAAGAGTGGGCCTCGCCATAACCGCAGGCCCGGTGTGGTGTGACCCACACCGGCCGGGCTCACACCGGCTCCGCGGCCAAACCGCTGCGCCGGTCGTCGAACTCGGCGATGCCCTCGGCGGTGATCTCGATCACCCGCGCCGTGGCCAGGTCGAAGAACAGGCCGGAGACCACCACCCCGCGTTCGCGCATCCCACCGCGGACCGCCGGATAGGCGGTCAGCGTCTCGACCTGCCTGGCCACGTTCACCATGCCGAGCTGGTCGATCGGCCCGAATCCGGCGCGCGCCGCCGCCTCGGCCACCGGGTGTCCCTGCCGGTAGGCGGTCAGTGTCGGCTGAGCGTGGGCCAGCCAGTCGTCGAGCCCGGGTCCGGCCTGCACCTGGCCGTAGAGCGCTTCCATCGCCCCGCACCCGCTGTGCCCACACACCACCACGGTGCGCACGTCGAGTTTGTCGAGCGCGTAGATCAGCGCGGCCTCCACCGACACGTCGCTGCCGCCGACCGGCACCAGATTGCCGACATTGCGCACGGTGAACAGGTCACCCGGTCCGCTGCTGGTGATCACGTTCGGCACGATCCTGGCATCGGCGCAGGTCAGGAAGAAGGTGTCGGTATCGGGCCGGTGCCGGAGCCCGTCGAGGTGCGGGCGCAGCAGGTGCGCGTGGCCGCGATGGTAGGCGGCGATGCCCGCCGCGATCGGGTCGACTCCCCCGGTGCGCCGCCACGGCCGGATCGCCTCGTCGACGGCCTTGCGCGCCTGTCCACGTTCGGGCGGACCGTCCTGCGCGCGCGCCATCCGCGCGGTGCCCAGCTCGACCACATGCACGGTGCCGCCGACGGATTCGCGTTCGGCGGTCCACTCGGCGAGCAGGTCGCACGCGGCGTGGTCGAGGAAATCCACGCTGAGTTCCACGGTCACCTCGGCCTCGGCGGGCACCTTGGCCAGCTCGGCGGTGAGCTTGGGGACGGCCAGGAAGGTGCACGGCCCCTCGACGCGGACCAGCCAGCCGCCGTCGGGGCGCGGGGTGGCCTCGATACTCACCTTCACCACCCGCCACAGCAGCAGCGCGAACGAGGCGATGAGCCCGATCACCATGCCCTGCAACAGATTCAGCGCCACCACCGCCACCACCGTGATGACGTAGACGTAGAGATCACCGGTGCGCCGCGCGCGTTTGATGTGGGCCAGCTTCACCAGCTGCACCCCGATCAGCACCAGGAGACCGGCCAGCGCCGCCGTCGGGATCTGGCGCACCAGCCCCACCAGGGCCAGCGCGAACACCAGCACCCAGCAGCCGTGCAGCACGGTGGACGCCCTGGTGCGCGCCCCCGCGTTGGCATTGGTGATGCTGCGCACGATGACCGCCGCGACGGGCAGTCCACCGAGTAACCCCGAGGTCATGTTCGCCGCGCCCTGACCGAGCAGCTCGCGGTCGAAGTCGGTGCGCCGCTCGGGCCGCATCTTGTCCACCGCGACCGCCGAGAGCAGCGTCTCCACGCTGGCGATCAGCGCGACGGCGAGCATGGTGAGCAGGATCGGCCCCCAGCCGCCGTGCGGCAGCGCGGGCAGCCCGATGCCCTCGAGCAGCGAGCCGTCCAGGTGCACCCGTTCGACACCGAGCGGCAGGACCAGCGACACCACCGTCGCCGCGACCACCGCCACCAGCGGTCCCGGCACCACCCGCACCCGCCGCGGCAGGTACTGCCAGCCGATCAGCACGGCGATCACGAGCAGACCGACGAACAGGCCGCCGCCGTGCACCGACATCACCTGATGCGGCAGTGCCAGCACGCTCTGCCACGGCGAGCCCACCGTCGTCCCGCCGAGCAGCACGTGCACCTGTTGCAGCGCGATGATCACCCCGATGCCCGCGAGCATGGCGTGCACCACCACGGGCGCGATGCCGAGCGCGGCGCGCGCGACCCGGCTGAGCCCGAACAGGATCTGCAGCACCCCGGCCCCGACGGTGATGAAACACATGGCGGCCCAGCCGAATTGCTGCACCGCGCCCGCGACGACCACGGCCAGACTGGCCGTGGGTCCACTGACCTGAATCGACGATCCGCCGAGCAGCCCGGCGACCACACCGCCCACGGCCGCCGCGATCAACCCGGCCACGACCGGGGCACCGGAAGCCAGTGCGACACCCAGCGACAACGGCAGCGCGACCAGGAACACCACCAGCGACGCCGGAAGATCTTGCCGTAGAACGAAACTCAACGCGGAACCCGGTGGCGAGCTCGCCGTCGTGGTCGGGCCAGGATCATTGTCGGTCATCATTCTCCTTCGCCGGGCGAAGGAGCCCGGTTCATCGGTCGAACATGGCACTGGCAATAGATGCTGAGCTGCGAGAACGGACCCGAGACACAGGGTCGGGCCAATAGTAAAGACTTACCCAAGCGTACGAAAAGCCGGTCCGGGAATTGCTACGGAAATGTGACGTGCGCCACAGCGCATGAATCCGTGTGGGCCTCAGCCGATGTCGACCACCCGCGCCCAGGCCGGCGGCCGGTCCGGTACGTACGCACTGTCCTCGCGCCAGGTCCGCGGGCGCGGGAACAGCCCGACCACGGTCCGGCAGGGCGGCTGGGCCGACGGCCACGGGGTCTGCCCGTCGGTCAGGGCGACCAGTACGTCCGGTCGCGGCGTGGTCCGCAGCGCCCGGGTGAACCCGGTCCGCAGGTCGGTGCCGCCGCCACCCATCAGCGTCATCCCCTCGGCCTGGCACAGCGGCCCGGCCAGGTGCACCGCCGCGTCACAGGAGAACACGGTGACCAGATCCCGGCGACCACCCACCGCGTGCGCGATGGCGGCGACCTCGAGCAGCGCGCTGCCCAGTTCGGCGTCACTCACCGACCCCGAGGTGTCGATGACCACGCTGACCTTCGGCGGCATGCGCCGCAGACTCGGCAGCACCACACCGGGCAGCCCCGCCGAGCGCCGGGCCGGGCGCCCGTAGGTGTAGTCCGCGCCCGCACCGGCCGCCGCGGCCGCCGAGCGGACCGCGGCCCCGAGCAGCTGACGCCACGGCTGCGGCGGATGCAGTGCCCGCTCGGCCCAGCGGCGCCATCCGCGGGGCGCGTTGCCCGGACGGCCGGTGATGCCCTGCGCCACCCGGAAACGCACCGCGGCGCACTCCTGCTCGCTGAGCCCGTCGGCGCCGTCGGGCCCGAGCTCCCACTCGCGGTCCGCGCCGTCGGCACCGCTGCCGCAGTCGAGCCAGGCCATGGCCGCGGTGTGCGGGCCGAGCCGGAACTCGCGCAGGTACTCCTCCATGAGCTGTCCGTCGCGCAGTCCCAGACTCGCCGGGGTGACCGCGTGCTCGAGCGCCACCAGCCCGTCACCGAAGGCGTCGTCGTTGATCTCGGCGTCGGCGGCGATGTTCATCCGCAGCCGTTCGGCCGGGCCGCTGAGCTCGTGTTCCCTGGCGAACCGGTCGCTGCGCGCGTGGTGCTCGCGCAGCAGGTGCGACACCTCGTGCACCAGCACCGAGGCCAGTTCCTCCACCGGGGTCCGGTCCACGAACACGGGCGAGACGTAGCAGCGCCAGTACCGGTCGACACCCATCGTGGGAACCTGCCGCGAGACCACGAGGTGCAGGGCGTAGAGGGCCGTCGCCAGATAGGGCCGGGCCGAAACCGCTTGCAGCCGTGCGGCATAGAGCTTGCCGGAGTCCAGTCCGGCCAGGTCCCCGGTCATCGGCCCACCCGCGCGGCGGCACGCTCGGCCCGCTGCGACACCGACACCATGCCCGCCAGCCGCTCGATCGAGGCGGGCACGGTCCAGTCGTCGCGGCGCAGCGCGGCCAGGGTGGTCGCGGGCACCACCACCAGGTCCGGGGCGCCGGTCTCCACGGCGGTGGCCAGCAGTGTCCACGCCGCGTCCCAGCGCGCCCGCTCCGGCCGTTGCCGCACCGCCGCCACCACCGCGTCGAGCGCGGCCTGACGCAGGTCGCCGCGGGTGGGCAGCTCGGCGGCCGACGGGTCGGCGAGCAGCACTTCCGGGTCGGGCAGGTCCATCCGGTCGATGCTGGTCAGCAGCTCGAACCCGGCGCCCTCACCGACCGCGCCGCGCACCAGCAGCGAGAGCACATCGCGTCCGGCACCGGCCGCGGTGGCGAAGGCGATCAGCCGCACGGTCGCCTCCCAGCTGCGAGGCGAGGGCCACGCCCCACCGCGACGCGTCTCGGTGCTGGGCAGCTGGTGGACCAGCTTCGGCCGCGCGGCCAGCAGCTCACACACCGCACGCCGTGCGAAAGTCACTGCCTCGGACAGCTTTTCGGGCGCGAGGGCGGGCAGGGTCGCCCGGGGCCAGGTGCCGCCGAGGCCGCGGACCACCACGTCGTGGTCGTGCACCCATTGCAGATGCACGAACCGGTTGGCCAGCGGCGGGCTCAGCTCCCAGCCGTCGGCCGCCGAGGAGCGCGGGTTGGCCGCCGCCACGATCCGGACCCCGGCGGGCAGTTCCAGCGCCCCGATCCGCCGTTCCAGGACCAGGCGCAGCAGCGCGGCCTGCACAGCGGGTGGCGCGGTCGACAGTTCGTCGAGGAACAGCAGGCCACGGCCGGTGCGGGCGAGCTCCACCGCCCAGTCCGGCGGTGCCATCGGCACGCCCTGGGTGGCCGGGTCGTCACCGAGCACGGGCAGGCCGGCGAAGTCGGAGGGCTCGTGCACACTGGCGATCACGGTGGTCAGCGGCAGGTCGAGGGAGTCGGCGAGCTGGGTCAGCGCGGCGGTCTTGCCGATTCCCGGCTCACCCCACAGCAGCACCGGCAGATCGGCGGCCACGGCCAGGGTGAGGGCTTCGAGCCGGGTGTCGGGGCGAGGTTCGGTGCGTACGTCACCGAGCATGGCGAGCAGGTCGGCGGCGACATCGAGCTGCGCGGCGGGACGGGTCGGGGCGTGAACAGACATGCGTGAATCACCTTGTGGTCGTGGGGAGTTCGGGAGATGCGCGACGGGCGCGTCAGGACCTGACGGCGTGACGCGGATGACCGCCGCGCACGCGACGGGCCGAGCGCGGCGGCAGCGGGAAGGTCTGGCCGGGTGCGGACAGTCCGGCCCGGAACAGGCCGTAGGTGGTGCGTCGATCCGCCGACTGCCGCAGCGCGTCGAGCAGTGGGCCCTCGCGCAGCGCCGCCGCGGGACCGAGCAGGCCCTCGACGACGGCCAGCGCCCCGGCGATATCGCCGTGATCGAGTCGTTCGCGGACACCGGTCAAGCCGTCGGGGCGGCGGTGCGCCTGGTCGATCACCCGCAGGCAGGGCAGTGGCGTGCCGGTCAGCGCGACGAGTAGTTCCTCGCGGCGCAGCTCGGCCGGATCGTGGTCCAGCGCGGTGAGCACCCCGTCGACCATGCCGATGCGGTGGCGTTCACCCCGGCAGAGCACGACCTGATGCCCGCTCGTGGCGTGCGGCCGCGAACCGACGGACGTGCTGCCCGGTACGAGCGCCGCGGCGACGAGCGGATGCAGCCGATCGGCGGTGATCGCGCCCGCGTGGAGCAGGGCCAGGTCCGGCAGGACCCAGGTGGCGGCATCGGGCAGGACCGGCAGCCGGACTCCACGCGGCGAGCCGGGCGCGATCCGCACGCACGGCCCGGTGAGGTCGAGTACCACCTGCCGCCGGGCGCCGTAACGCACCTGCACGAGCCCGCCGCTCGCCCCGTCGGCCCGCAGCATCAGGGCGGCCTCGGCGGCCCAGCGGTGCACGGCACAGGTGTCGGGCACCTGCACGGGGAGCCGGGAATCGTCACGACCACCGAGCGCCCACGATTCCGGTTCGGTGGCGTCGTGTGGTGCGCCCGCGCGCATGCGCAGTTCGTGTGCGCGCCGCGCATCCCACAGGTGCCGGTGCAGGTCGAGCCGGAAGCGCCGGTGCGGCCGTGGATGCGGATGCCCTGACCCACCGGTTCCGTCCGACAGCGCGAGCACGAGCCGCTGACCGGCATCGGCCCAGGCAGGCGCGGTGCGGACCACCAGCGATACCCGGTCGCCGGCTCCCCCACCGGGGTCGTAGCGGGCCAGGGGAATCGTCAGACCGGGCCGCAGCAGACCGTCGGGCGCGACGCGAGGCAGATGCCAGCGCAGCAGATCCGGGGCCAGATGCCGCAGGTCGGCCCGCACGCGCGCGGCTGTCTCGCGACCGCGGCTCCGGGTCAGCGCCCGCAGATCGAGGTCGACATCGACCCCGGCGGCGGCGCAGGCCCCGGCCCAGTCGCCGACGCGGCGCCGGGCAGTGGCGGTCTCGATCATCGCGGCGGGGACGGCGTATTCGCGCACGCGCAGCCAGAACGACAGCCGGGAATCAGCGGAAGAATCCCCGTGATCGGGGAGAAGGGAAGCCGGTTCGATGACCGGCCGGGGGCTCAACGGCCCGGGCGCAGAACGCCCTTTCGACGAGATGTCATGCGATCAGTATGCACAGGCGGCCCCGCCCGGTCCACCCCGGACACGACGAACGGGACCCGGCGAATCCGCCGGGTCCCGTTTCGCGGGAGGTGACTAGACCGCCGAGGTGGCGGGCTCACGCGCCTCGGACTGCGCGCTGACCTGCGGGTAGGTCGGGTATTCGATGCCCGAGATGTACTGCACGGTCCGCACCACCTGGCAGGAGTAACCGAACTCGTTGTCGTACCAGACGTAGAGGATCGCGGTGTCGCCCTCGACGATGGTCGCGTTGGCGTCGATGATCGAGGCCGCGCGCGAGCCGATGAAGTCGCTCGAGACCACGTCGGTGGCCGCGGTGTAGTCGAGGTTGCGGCTCAGCGGCCCGGCCAGCGAGACGCCACGCAGGTAGGCGAGCACCGCTTCCTTGGTGGTCTCCTGCTCGAGCTGCAGGTTCAGGATCGCCACCGAGACGTCCGGCGTGGGGACGCGGATCGAGTTACCGGTGATCTTGGCCTTGAAGTCCGGCATGGCCTTGGCGACCGCCGAGGCGGCACCGGTCTCGGTGAGCACCATGTTGAACGGCGCCGAACGGCCGCGGCGATCGGCCTTGTGGAAGTTGTCGAGCAGGTTCTGGTCGTTGGTGAACGAGTGCACCGTCTCCACGTGACCGCGCACGATGCCGAACTCGTCGTCGATCGCCTTGAGCGGCGGCACGATGGCGTTGGTGGTGCAGGACGCGCAGGAGTAGATCTGCTGCGACAGGTCCAGCTCGCGGTGGTTGACGCCGTGCACGATGTTGGGCACGTCACCCTTGCCGGGCGCGGTGAGCACGACCTTCTCGATACCGGGGCGCAGGTGCTGGGACAGGCCCTCGCGGTCGCGCCAGCGGCCGGTGTTGTCGATCAGGATGGCGTTGTCGATGCCGTAGTCGGTGTAGTCGATCGTGGTCGGATCGTTGCTGTAGATGAACTTGATGACATTGCCGTTGGCGGTGATCGTGCTGTTCTCGGTGTCGACCTTGATCGTGCCGTTGAAGGCGCCGTGTACCGAGTCGCGACGCAGCAGCGAGGCGCGCTTGACCAGGTCCTCGTCGCCGCTCTTGCGCACGACCACGGCCCGCAGCCGCAGGCCGTTGCCCGAGCCGGCCTTCTCGATGAGCAGGCGGGTGACCAGGCGGCCGATCCGGCCGAAGCCGTAGAGCACCACGTCGCGCGGACCCTGCGGCTGCGCCTTGTTGCCGTCGAGCACGTCGGCCAGCACGTCGGCGGCGAACTCCGCGATCGAGCGGTCGCCACCCTCGGCGCGGTAGGCCTTCACCAGCTGGCCGAGGTCGATCTTGCACGGGCCGAGGTCGAGCTCGCTGAGCACCTGCAGGAAGGGCAGCGTCTCGTCGACCGAGAGCTCCTCGCCCTCGATCTGACGCGCGAAGCGGTGCGTGCGCAGGATGCTGATCACCGACTTGTTCACCAGCGAGCGGCTGTGCAGCAGGATGGTCACGCCCTTGCTCCGGTACAGCGTCCCGATGATCGGGATCATCGCCTCGGCGGCTGCTTCCTGAGCGTTCCAGCGGTCAAGTTGTTCGGTAGTCACAGGCGTCCTCAGGTTCTTCGATCGGTACGGCAGATCCATGCTATTGAGGCCGGCGATTTTCACCGAAACCGGCTCCCCGATCGTGAGGTCATCGTTCAGGCGCACAAAAAACGCCAGGACGGCGGTCCTGGCCCTGTGGTGTGGTTCCGGCCGGTTTCGAACCAGCACTGTGACACTACAGAACGAACCTCACACGGCACAAAGCGGCCACGAACGGCCGACCCGGGAACATTCTGAAATGAAACTGTGTCTGAAAGCGCCGACGGAACCGGCGGCGAGTCGCCAGAATTGGCCACGACGGCTCGGCGCGCTGCCGAACCCGTGAATAACCTTCGGCGACAGAGGAATCCGACGATGAACAGGTTGTCGAGATCGGCCGCGGCCACCGTCGTCGCGGCCGTCATCACGGTCGGGACCGCCGCGGTGGGCATCGCCCGGGCGGAGTCGCCCGGCGCCCAGCCCTGTACTCCGTACACCGCGATCTTCGGGCCGGGGACCTGGGAGACCACGCCGGACGCCGATCCCGCGGTGCCCGTCGGCATGCTCCGGCCCGTCGGCGACGGCCTGCGCCAGCGGCTCGGCCCGGACATCACGGCCCTCTATGTCCCGTATGCCGCCAGTGCCTTCGACCAGGGCCTGAGCTACGCGGAGTCGCTGAGCACCCTGGAAGCCCGCTTGCGTCAGATCCTGCGTGGCCTGTGCGGATCGACGCGGGTCGTCCTCGCCGGTTACAGCCAGGGCGCGGACGGCATCGGCGATCTGGCCACCGAGATCGGCAACGGCGACGGTCCGATCGATGCCGATCGAGTGGTCGGTGTCGGGCTGCTGGCCGACCCGCACCGCGACCCGCGCACGACACTGTCGCTGGGTGTTCCACAACCCGGCCGCGGCATCGCCGGAACGCGCAGCCGCGACTTCGGCGCGTTGACCGAGCGGGTACGCACCCTGTGCACCGACGGCGACCTGTACTGCTCTCTCGACGCCGCCACGTCCCCGTTCCTCGCCGCGGTCGGCCGGGTCCTCAGCGGTGATCCAGCGCCGATCGCGGAGATCGTCCCCGCCACGATCGATCCCCGCACCCTGATCGCTCAGGCCGTCACGCTGGGCGCGGGATGGACCGCCACCGCGGCGAACCTGCCCGCCATCCTCGACGACCTCACCCGGCTCCCCGAGTACGTCACCGCGGGTGACATCCGCGGCGCGCACCAGACCGCGCGTGATCTCAACGCCGCCCTCGCCCCGCTGGTGGAGGCCGCGGCGGGCGTGGATCGGGTCCTGGTCGCCCAGGTGATCCGCGCGGCCGCCGCGGCCGACCCCTCCGGCCGGACCGCGGGCGTCAGCGTCATCGCCGACGCCCTCGTGGACATCGATTTCCTGCGCATCGCCGACGGAGTCGGCCGCATTCAGGAAATCCTCTGGCGTGCGGTCGAATCCCTCGACCGCCACGACCCCGTCGCCGCCGCCGGTGACCTGGCGACCCTGGTCACCACCGGCGCCGACCTGACCGGCTCCGTGCTCGGCCCGGTCGCCGCAGGCATCCGGGCGGACCTGCGCGCGACCACCCGAACCCTGCTCAGCATCACCGACCCCGCCACCGTCGACGAACTCGTCCAACTGGGCCGCCAGGGCGTGGACATGGCCACCTTCTACGCCTCCTCCGCCCACCTCGACTACGGCGACGACGTCCAGATCCTCCTGAGCTACCTGAGTTCCCGGGTCGCTTCGTAGCGGCGATCAGATCAGCACGACACGGCATCTCCGGGAGAGCTGTCCAGACGCACTCCCAGCACCCTCCTCAGCTCGCCCGCGCTGTCGGCGCTGGGCGTCACCACATCGCGTTCCCAACGGCTGATCTGGTTTCCGTCCCTGATCCCGATCCAGTCGGCCAACTCCGCCTGCGTGAATCCGGAGGCCATCCTCGCTGCCCGAATCGCTTTGCCGATAGTGGACATGGTCTCCCCTCTCTCTCGATGCCCTCGGCGCGGACTGGATCGGAGCGGGTACCCGTCGGCGGATTGCGTGCTCCTGAAGCGGTCTCGCGCAGCCACATTCGAACGATAAGGGGCAATCGGCCGACGAAAGATGCTGTGGCTGCACGGCAACTGACTCTGCACGCACAAACTTGCGTCGCCCGGCGCGCAACCCCGGCTACTCCGGTGAGGTGTCCCCTTCGGTGACGCTGCGGCGCCAGTCCCGTGGCGTCATCCCGAACGCCTCCCGGAATCGCCGGGTGAAGTGCGCGGGGTCGCGGAAACCCACGGCACCGGCCACCGCGGCGATGGACCGGTGCGCGTAGCCCCGGTCGACCAGCATGTCGCGGGCCCGGACCAGGCGCTGTTCGATGATCCACTGTTCGAGGCTGATCCCCGACTGCGCGCAGACCTTGTACAGGTGCCGCACCGAGATGTTGTTGGCGGCGGCGATACCGGGGATCTTCAGGGCCGAATCGGCCAGGTGTGCGCGCACGTACCCGAGGATCTGCTCGATCAGCAGCTGGTCGGGGATGGCCGCGCCGTCACCGGGTCCGCGGCCCGCCGCCGAGATCAGCAGTGCCCGAATCATTTCCAGGCACGACTCCCCCACCGCGGCGGCGGCCGGATCGGCTTCGAGCTGGTCGGCGATCCCGACCAGATGCTCGATCTGCGCCTTCACCATCGGATACAGCGGTGAGGCGGCCAACCGCCCGTGCGCCGCGGCGACCGTTTCCACGGAGATGCCCAGGCGCTGGCGGGACAGTTGCAGGCACAGCGTTCCGCCGAGACCGTGCCAGCCGGAGGCGAAGGTGGTGGCCAGGTCGATCACTTCGCAGGAGCCGGGTTCGATCAGCGTCTGCGTACCGAACTGTTCGTGCTTGCGGAGCTGTCCGTTCTGCACGGTGACGGTCAATGTGTCACTGGGCGTGGAGCGTTCGTGCCTGGTGGTTCGGCACACCTGGTGACCGGAGACCTCCGAGCGGGTGAGCGCGATCGGCCCCAGCATCCAGGACTGGTGCCTGCTGACCACTTCGGCCGGCGCGTCCCACATCCGCAGGTTCGCGCCGAGATCGGCCTCCTGCAGGATCGCGGTGACCGCTTCCCGGCGGTCCGCCGGCGCGAAATAGTCGGAGTCGATCAGCACTGCCATGGGTGATCTCCACTTCGGATCTCGCCGGCGGCGGAGTGCCTCCCGTCGCCGGCCGCTGCGCGTTTCGGGTGGGGGCGATTCCGCGATGCTATCGCGCCACGGCACGCCCCGAGCCCGATTCGTCAGGGTCACCCGACGGCTTCACCGGCCCGCGGTGGCGGATTCCCTTGCCGCGGTGGGCCGCAACGCGAGGATGCGACGTTCTGCGGCGGTCGCCGTAGCAGCCCATTCCGGTCGCAGCGCCGCATAGGTGCACACATCGTGCCACCGGCCCTGCGTGCGGTAGAGCTGCCGCAACCGGGCCTCCGGCGTCAAGCCCACTCCCGACATCACCGTGTCCATCACCGGATGATCGTGGCGGTGCCCCGCCCACACCCGATGGATCCCGAGCGGCCCGAAGGCGAAGGCCGCCACCAGTCGCCCCGCCTCGATCCCGCCCGCGCGCAGCGCCCCTTCCGGGACCACGACCAGACCGCCGATCATCGCGTTGCTGCCGTAGTCCTCGACCAGCAGGCCGATGGTGCCGACCATGGTGTCGTCGTCCGGTGCGGTGATGGCCAGCGTGTACTTGCGCCGCGGGCTCTCGCCCCGCGCGCGCAGGGACGCGTCGAACGAGGCGGTGGCGGCCTGGACGCCCATGCTGTCGGTGCCCATGTACCGGGTGAGGCGCGGGTCGGTGAAGATCCGCTGGTAGACGTCCAGATCGCCGGCCCGCAGGTCCCGCAGCCGCAGGCGCGTGCCGGTCAGTTCCACATCGCGCAGGTCGACCGTCAACGGGCCGCCTCCATCACCCGCGCGAATTCCGCAGTGCGCTGCTGTCCTATCGCGGGGATCAGTTCGTCGAGGTCGATATAGGTGCGCCCCGACGGGATCAGCTCGCCGAGCAGGATCCGCCGGGCCGTGTCCGCCACCAGCGCACCGCCGAGCATCACCCCGGAGGCGAGTTGCGGCCAGGAGGACAGGCTCCGTCCCATCTCGCCGATCGCGTCCCGCATCACCGGGCTCAGCCGCGGTTCGTCGACCATGGTCAGCAGCAACGACAACTGCTCGCCCCGGTCCATTCTCGCGACATCGGCCGAGGTCGAGCCACCGGTGCGGCCGTGGAGCAGGGGGCGATGGGGTTCGAGATCGAACCGCTCCACATCCAGCAGACCGCGGTCGTTGGTGTCCATCAGGACCGGTATCCCCCGGTCGCGCGCGTACTCGCGGGCGGCGACCTTCGCCCACACCGTGTCGCACTCCTCCACCAGCAGATCCAGCGGCTCGGTGCCGTCGATTCCGTCGAAGAACGGCCCGATCGTCTCCTCGGTCAGCCCGTCCGCGCACACCTCGATGTCGAGATAGGGGTCGATCTCGAACATCTGACGCGCCGCCAGCACCGCTTTGGCCACCCCCAGATCACCGATCCCGGCCCGCAGCCGGTTCAGATTCGACAGCCCCACGGTGTCGAAGTCGGCCAACCGGAACGATCCGCCGACCCCTTCCATGGCCAGCGTCACCGCGGCACTGCTGCCCACCGACAGCCCGACCACCCCGATCCGCCGGGCACGCAGATCTCGCTGCTGGGCCCGGTCGATCTTGTTGCGATTGCGGTCGGTGCGCACCCGCTGGAATTCCTCGCGGGGCAGCACATGCGTCAGCCGGCCGTTCCACGGAGTGAACACCCACGTCCCCCACTGCCACAGCGGGGTCGCGCCACAGATCCGCCGTCGCGCCGCGGCCCGCGAATCCGTCGAGTGCGCGACGGCGGGGTCCTCGCTGCGGATCAGCTCGTCGAGCTGATCCTCGATCGTGTCGTGCACCGCGCCGACCGCACCCGAGGCCACCAGCGCTTCCAGATCACGCCGCCCTTCCCGGCTCGAGGCATCCAGGAGCACGGGACGGAATTCCGTGGGTGCAACACCGGGCGAGAGAACCGCCGGCCGCGGAACCGAGCGATACGGGACCATGTGTGCGCGAACCTCCAAACCTCGCGAGGCGAACGGCCGCCCGCCCGCCTCTGTCGTCCAGGACGCGCACAGGATACCGTCAGCACACTTTCAGCAAATCGATCTCCGGTCCACCGGCATGGCGCGGCGGAACAGGAGCCGAACTGGGGCTATGAACAATCGCATCGGCGACAGGAGGCGACCAGCTCCGACGCCGATTCCCCATCTCGCAATGCCCCCGCAAGCAATACCGGGGAGTGCCGGAACCGGCCGACGAAAAATGGCTGCCCGGACATGTGAACCATGTCCGGGCAGCCATTGTGCGTGGTCCCAGCTGGTTTCGAACCAGCGACCTTCCGCGTGTGAGGCGGACGCTCTCCCGCTGAGCTATGGGACCCGACCTTCGTTCGAGTGGCCGTAGTGGGCCTCTCGAACGAGATGGAACATTAGCACGGTGCACCGGCATGACACCAAATCGCCTCGTGAACGGGGGGTTCGGGATCCTCAGCCGTTCTTTCGTCCGCGCCGATCGCTCCCAACTCCATCCCCACTCGAGGCACACACATATCGTGATGCGCATATCCACGTCTCTCGATGTCGATCGCCTGGGCGCGATCCGAACCACGCGAGGGCCGAGCGAGCGCATCTGGCGCCCACAGGCCGGTGAACACCTCCCCACCCCGACCTGAACGACACCCGTGTAATTCGCATTCATGCCCGTCTACCAGGCGATTTGTAGTCTGCGTCGAACGTCGGCTAATGTTCTCATCGCACCACGGAGGACAGCGAAGCCGCCAGGCCGACAGCCTCCGGAAGTGTGAATGCGGATGTAGCGCAGCTGGTAGCGCATCACCTTGCCAAGGTGAGGGTCGCGGGTTCGAATCCCGTCATCCGCTCGAGAGGTAGGTTAGGCATCTTGCCAATCCTCCTTTGCGCGGTGGAGTGGCCGAGTGGTGAGGCAACGGCCTGCAAAGCCGTGCACACGGGTTCGATTCCCGTCTCCACCTCGCGCGATTAGCTCAGCGGGAGAGCGCTTCCCTGACACGGAAGAGGTCACTGGTTCAATCCCAGTATCGCGCACCACAAGTAGGGCCCCGGTTTCCGCCGGGGCCCTACTTGCGTTTCACCCGCGAACATCCTGGTCAGCCACCGGGTGATCCCGGCTGGGCGACCGGCCTGTAACGCAGGTCACTCTGCGGGCACGGTGCTGGTGGCTCCCCTAGGATCGGCACTCGGCGTCGCCGGGAGGGTCGGGTGACGCGGACCGGCCACGTGGAGGGGCGAGTATTTGAGGCAGATCCTGTTGGCGGCGGGGATCGCACTGGTCGTGACCATCACGCTCACCCCGGTGCTGATCCGGGTGTTCGCGCGGCGTGGGTTCGGGCAGGAGATCCGGATCGACGGGCCGGCCAGCCACCACACCAAACGCGGCACCCCGACGATGGGTGGGCTGGCGATCGGTGCGGGTGTGTGGGCCGGATATCTCGGGTCGCACCTGATCGGGATGCTGTGGGGTGCCTCCGGGCCCAGCGCGTCGGGCATCCTGGTGCTGCTGCTGGCCTCGGCCCTCGGCATCGTCGGGTTCCTCGACGACTCGATCAAACTGCGCAAGCACCGCAACCTCGGTCTCACCGCGGCGGGCAAGTACATCGGCCAGATCGGCGCCGCGGTGGTGTTCGCGATCCTCGTGCTGCGCTTCCCCGGCGCCACCGGGCTCACCCCGGCCAGCCGCAACCTTTCGTATGTGCGCGACATCAGCACCATCTCCTTCACGTCGCTGTTCTTCGTCGCGTTCATCGTGCTGCTGGTGGTGGCCTGGTCGAACGCGGTGAACATCACCGACGGCCTCGACGGCCTGGCCGCGGGCTCGATGAGCCTGACCCTCGGCGCCTACGTGGTGATCACGCTGTGGCAGTACGACAACTCCTGCGAGATCAGCCCCGGCCGCGCCTGCTACACCGTGCGCGACCCGCTCGACCTGGCGATGGTCAGCGCCGCGGGTGCCGCCGCGTGCATCGGCTTCCTCTGGTGGAACGCCGCTCCGGCGAAGATCTTCATGGGCGACACCGGTTCCCTCGGCCTGGGTGGACTGCTCGCCGGGCTCTCGATCACCAGCCACACCGAACTGCTCGCGGTGGTTCTCGGGGCGCTGTTCGTCGCCGAGATCATGTCGGTGGTGCTGCAGATCGTGGTCTTCCGGACCACCCACACCCGGCTGTTCCGGATGGCCCCGTTCCACCATCATTTCGAGCTCAACAACTGGCCGGAGACGGCGGTGATCATCCGGTTCTGGGTGCTGGCGGGCATCGCGTCGGCGACCGGCCTGTGCCTGTTCTACAGCGAGTACCTCACCGCGCTCTGACCCGGAGCTGTCGGTGTCCCCCGCTACGCTGACCCGAGGCGAGCGAGGAGGTTGCACGGTGAGCACCGCGAGCGAGGTCGGCCACGATATCGCCACCGAGGTCTCGTTCGAGCTGGAAGAGCTCGACGAACTGGTCGGTGAGCTGCTCGTCGACCATGCCGAGCGCGCGGCCCGCGACGCGCGGATCGTGGCGCTGCGTCTGGGAATCGGCGGCAGGCGCCCGGAGACCCTCACCCGCATCGGCGCCCGCTACGACCTGGCACGCGACCGGGTCCGCCAGCTCTACGCCAAGGCGATCGGGCAGATCGTGCGGGAAGCGGCCCGCTCGGGACACCGCTCGGCGGCGGTGTTCGCCCACCGCTATCCGCGCGAGGCGGGCGATCTGCGGCTGACGCACGCGCTGCTCGCCGAGACCTACGCCACCGACACCGACCTGGTGGCCATGGAATGGTCGTATCTGAAGCTGCGCCTGGCCGGGCACGACCAGGCCGACGCCAAACGGGTCGCGGGCTATGTGATGCAGCGAATTCTGGGCTGGCAGAAGAAGACCGCCAGCATCCTGGCCAAGCTCCACTCCCCCGCCGACGACACCGACGACCTCGACGCGCTCCTCGCCGGAATCCAGTGGCCCACCGGTTCGCCCGCGCCCCTGCCCACCGCGTCGGCGCGCGCCATCGACCGTGACGACGACGGCCGCGGCCGCTTCTATCTGGCCAAGGCAGGCCGCGAGGTGGCCTACGATTCCGCGCTCACCGCCCGCCTGCTGCGCACCCTCGACGCTGCGCCCGCCGTCGCCGCGTTCCAGGAGGAACCGGTGGCGCTGAGCTATCGCTTCGACGGCGCGGACCACGAGCACTACCCGGCGGTCGCGGCGCGGCTCACCGACGGTCGCGCCGTGCTCGTCGATGTGGTGCCGCTGGGCCGGATCGCCTTCCACCACAACCGGATCGAGAGCGACCTCGCCCGCGCCTACGCGCACGAGCACGGCTGGGGCTGGCTGCCCTGGACCGGCAGCGCGCTCGGCCCCGACCGATTACGCGCACGCCCCATCGACCCGGCGGTCGAACAGCGCGTCGGCGAGGATCTGGCCCAGGCACCCTACGACCGGGCCGCGCTGGCCGCGCTGTGCGCCGACACCGGCCTGGACCTGCTCGACCTGGCCGGGCTGGTGCTGCGCAACGACTGGCAGTGGGACCGGATGCCGCTGCGGCTCAGCGCACCACCATCGCCCCGGCCAAAAGCGTGACCACCAGCAGCATCGCGCAGCAGGTGAGCCACTGCCACTGATTGATCGTGCGATCCATCCGCCCGATCGTCGCGCGCAGACCGGCGGCGATGCGCTGCTGGGCGAGCAGTTCGCTGCGCACCCCGGCCAGGGTGATGGCCTCGGCGTCGGCGTTCACCCCCGCGCGGTCGATCCGGTTGTGCAGCCGCGTCACCAGCTTCTGCTTGTCGCGCACAGTCTGGCGGGAGACCGCCAGCTCCACCCGCTGATCGCGCAGCTCGCGGCGCTGATGCTCGATCATCGCGGCCTGTGCCGCGGTATGCCGTTCCCAGGTGCCCACCTCGGCCCACCCTCCTGTCGTCAGATCCCGATGGCCCCACTCGATCTCGCCGGCCACCCAGCCCTCGAGGAAGTCACGCAATTCCGTGCTCGCCTGCACGGGAGCGGCGAAGCCCGACTCCCCCGCGGTCAGCATGCCCTGGTCGATGCGGTAGTCCGCGGCCGCGGGAGCGAAGTCGGTGACGCCGACCGCGGGGACCAGCGGCACCCAGTAGCCCTGCGGGCAGACCCACAGCACGTCGTCGATTCCAGCCGCCTGCAGGCGTTTCCGGTGTTCGCGCGCGGCGGTGATGTCGAGGGGCCCGCTGTGCACCTCGACCACGCAGCGGCGCTCGCCACGCCGCCAGTAGATGTCGACGGGGATGTCGCCGACCAGGGTGTCCACTTCGGCCTCGTCGGCGCCCGCGGCGGTGAGCCTGCCGCAGATCCAGTGCTCGAGTCGCTGGGTGTTCCATTGCGCGGCCGCGCATTCGGGACAGCCGCACCCGTAGCCGGTTCGTTCGGGAGCCGCACGACGACCACCCTCGGAGATACCGAGCTCGTCGAGCAGAGCTCGTCGTCCACACACCACCTGGGTGTCGCTGCGCCGCGTCGTCCTCACACCATCACTCCCTCACCAAGGGCATCTCGCCCGCGCCCTGGACACCAGGTTCCCGCAGCGACCGACACGCCGCCAGCCCCCTTGACCCGCGCTCGGGTGCGTCATCGATCGGTGAGCGAGATCACACACACGACACGACCTGCATATCAAGCTATTTCATTGTGCCGACGTCGCAGAACGTCCCCGAGATCTTGATCATTTCGATACACAGACCGGGCCTGTTGCGTGTCCTTTTCCTCCCGATCCGGAAACGCGTCGGCGTGTCCCCGATCGGCGGGCCAGGCCAGCACGACGACGCACGCGGCGGCAGCGGTGGATATGATCGCTGCGGCCGAGGCGGGCCCGCTCGCCTACCACGGGAAGTAGGGTGTGCATGAACCACGCGGAGCACGACGAAACCATCGGGTCGATGCTGGCGAGTATCGCCGCGGCGCTGCGTGAGGTCAGCGAGAAGCTCGATGTGGTCGCCGCCCGTGTCCAGCAGGAGGTTCCGCCCTTCCCCGGCGACGACGATGTTCCCGACCAGATCCGCATCCGCAGGCTGGAATCGTGGGCTTTCCATGCGTCACAGGACATTTCGCGGTTGAGTTCCCGGCTGGACGCGCTTGACGGCGGCGATCCCGAGCCGGGACCCCGCGGTCCCGCCCGCACCACCCCCAGTCGCCGCGAGGTGCGCGAGGCCGCCGAAGCCGCGGAGCGGGCGGCCGAAGCCGTCGCACCCGAACCGCCTGCGCCGCACCCCTTCCGCAATATCGACGGCGCGCGGCCGCCACTGGAACGCAGGCAGTCCGCCCTGCGCCCCACCGCGACCGACCACCTGGGCGATCCTACCTGGCCGATCACCGTCACCCCCGTGCCCCGCGCGGCGCACATGCCCGGCGGGGTCGCGGTGGTCACCGTCGACCGCGGCACCGACCTCTCCACGGAGGCGGACGAAAGGCACAGTGCCGCAATACCGGTCGAAGAGTCGACCACCCGCGCCGGACACTCCCCTGCGGGCACCGGCGGTGATGAGCTGTCCGCCACGGGGACCGGCCGACGGAACGGTGTGTCGCTCGATCAGTCCGGGTCGCAGCGCGGCACGTCTGCGGGGTCCACCGCCGAGGATCGCCGAGGCGACACCGGGCGCTCTGCTCCCGCGACGAACGGATTCGCCGCCGGCGGAATCGATTCCGATGCCGGGACGCGACGTCCGGGCAACGACGTGGAGGACGCGTCGGCCGAAGCCGGGAGAGCCGGTGGAGTGGCCGCGGGGATCGGTGCGCCGACACGAGGACAGGAAGTCGCGCGGCAGGATGTCGATGCCTCGGCTCGCACCGATACCGGAACAACCGAACGCTCGGCACCCCAGCGTCTTTCGGAGCCCGGTTCCGGTCAGTCGGTGGGGCACAGCGCCTCGCACGGGTCTCCTGCGCCCGGGGCGTCTGCTTCTCGGCACGCCGGGCCCGAGTCTGCCGTGCCGTCGGGGTCCGAGGTTCCCGAGCGGGCCGTGTCGTTCTCCGCGCTCAGCAGCACCCGGACCCCGGATGCGGGGGCCGATCGGCGACCGGCCGATGACGGGGACCGGAGCGGCGCCGCAGCCGGACAGCGAGGGACTGCCGACGAGCGACGTCAGGATGAGGTCGGCGGACAAGCCACCATGGGCGAAGGCCAGCCCGGCGAGATGGCCGACGATCAGTCGTCGGGCCGCGAGAGACACCGCGTTAGCTCGGTCGAGGAACCGGCGATCGCGGGTACGGGTGCGGGTGCACACAGCGTCGTGGTCGGCGGCGTGATCGGCGCTGGTCGAATGCCTGAGACCTCTGCGGACGAGCATCTTTCGGCAACCGCTCCGGAAGTCGCACGATCGACTCCCCCCGCCGGCGTCGAACGCGCGCGACCCGCAAGCCGGCTCACCGACAGCCCGGCCCGTACCGAGGACCCGGCTCGTTCGGACGTACCGGCTCATTCCGACAGCCCTGCCGGTTCCAACAGCCTGGCCCGCTCCGACAGCCCGACCCTTACCGACGGGCTGGCTCATTCCAGCGGCCCGACTCATTCCAACAGCCCGGCCGGTTCCAACAGCCCAGCCGGTTCCAACAGCCCAGCCGGTTCCAACAGCGCGGCCGGTTCCGACAGCTTGGCCCGTACGGATGGGCTGGCTCATTCCCGCGGCCAGGCTCATTCCGACAGCCTGGCCGGTTCCCGCGGCTCGGCTCGTTCCGAGGGGTCGAGCAGTTCCGACAGCCTGGCCCCTACCGACGGGCTGAATCGCTCCGACAACCCGGCCAGTTCCGACAGCCGGGTTCGTGCCGACAGCCCGGCCCGCTCCGCGGACCCGGCTCGTGCCGATGGCCCGGCCCATTCCAATGGCCTGGACCGTTCCGTCAGCCCGGATCGGTCGGCTGTCCCGGACCCGACGGACACCGCGTTCACCCGGGACGAATCGGCGACGACGGGTGCGCTCGAGACCAGCGGCGATTTCTCGGCGGACACTCGCGATGGTGTCGGCCCCATCGCGGGGGACCCGCGGGCCGCCGGGTTGACCGCCGGGGATCGTAGTGAGCACTCCGATCATGGCGGCACCGCCAACGGGTTCCATTGGTCCTTCGCCGAGGAGACCGCCACCACGGAACCGGTCGCGCCGCGAAATGGGCACGTGCGCAATGGCTTCACCACCGATTCGGCGCGTCGTGCCGATTCTCTCTTCGATGACTTCACACCGCGCGACCGCCTGACCACGCCACTCACCGCGACGGAGGTACCGGGCCGGCTCGACGCGGCACCGAACCGGCACCCGGCGCCCGAGCCGTCCGGCACCCAGGCCCCGGATTCGACGGCTCCCTTCGCCGCCCTTCCCGACGAACCGGGCACCGGCGCGCAGCGGCTGATCACGCCCCAGCCGACCAACGCGGCGGCGGCCGACGCATCGGTGAGCTCCCCCGCCGCGAATCCTCCCGCTCGGCTCGCGCCGCTCCAGGACGTATCGACGGCAACGTCCACCGGCGCGGGCGACGGCGCCGGACAACAGAACGCGCCTACTCCCCCGACGAACCCGAGCCCGGCCCCCGAGCTCACCACGCCGCCGGTGGAATACGACCCGCCCACCATCGGCCTGCCCAAGGATCGCGATCTCACCGCGCCCACCGATCCGGCGCCGCCCACGGCCACCGACGCGGCGGGGATCACGGTGACGGGTACGTTCCGCGCGTTCGACATCGAACGGGCGCACGTGGACAAGCTGCAGGCCATGCTCGACGAGCTGAAGCGGTCGGCGGGGCTGCCGCCGGGGCGGCGGGACGTGTTCGGGCCGCCGACGCCCGAGAGTTAGGCCGAGGCCGGTTCGGCGCGCGCGGCGACGAGTTCGACCGGCGGCGCGACCAATTCGACGGTGGGTGCGCGCGTAGCGAGGACCTCGGCGATGAGCTCGCGCAGCGCGCGGTGGCCCGCGTCGGCGGTATTGCGCGGATGCCAGGCCATGGCCACGACGGGGTCGGGCAGTGGCAGCGGGATGTCGAACACGGCCGCGCCCAGTGCCGCGCAGGCGGGTGCGGTCAGCAGTTCCGGTGCGGGACAGACCAGTTCGGTCGTGGTGACGGTGAACAGCGCGGTGGACAGATCGGGCACGGTCGCGATCACCCGCCGGGTGCGGCCGTGCAGGGCCAGGCGGTCGTCGATCGGGCTGTGGGTGCGGCCGGTCGCCGAGACCTCCAGGTGCAGCGCGGAGGCGTAGGCGGCGACGGTGGGTCGGGTGGCGGCGAACGGGTGACGCGCGGCGGCCACACCGATCCAGCGATCGGCGAACAGGCGCTGCACCACTGTTTCCGGGTCGGTGCGCCCGAGCATGCCGACCTCGACGTCGACGCGCCCGTCCCGCAGTGCGACGGACCCGTCGGCGGGATCGGCGGCCAGGAACCGCACACTCGCGCCGGGCAGTTCGGCCCGCACCGCGGCCAGCAGCGGCCCGGACAGCCGCGCCGCCACCGCGTCCCCCACCCGGACGACGAAGTCGCGGTGCCTGCCCGGCCCGCCGCCCTCGCGCGCGGTGAGCAACGCGCGTGCCTGCTCGACCAGGTGCGCGACATCGTGGCGCAGCTCCAGCGCGCGCGGTGTGGGCACCAGGGCCCGGCCGGAACGCACCAGCAGCGGGTCGTCGAGCACGGCCCGCAACCGGGTCAGGGTGCGGCTCATCGCCGAGGTGGAGGTCTGCAGCCGGCGGGCGGCCTCGGTCACGCTGTTGGTGTCGAGCAGCGCGTCCAGCGCGAGCAACAGGTTCAGATCCAGCGCATCCACGCGAGGATTATCACCATTGCCGGTATCGCCTCGCGGCGTTGCGCGACCACGAACCGGCGTGTCGGGCGCTATCCCTCGGTGACCGCGGCCGGCGCGGGCGCCGCGGCCACGGGGACGACCGGACCGCGCAGCACACCCCGGTAGGACGCGGGCCGCGCCGGGCGCAGCCACTGGCCCACCCGGGTGCTCCACGGCAGTGTCCGGCCCAGGTCCTCGAGCATCTCGTCGATGGCCGCCAGCGAGAACGGGCTCACCGAGGCGCCGTGCGCGTGCCTGCCGTCGGTGCGCTCGCGTGACCAGGCCAGCTGCTCGTCGATCTCGGAGTTCATCAGCTCCGGCATGGGCGGCACGAATTTGCCGGTGAGCAGGCCGGCGATCCAGTGCGCGCCGACCTCGGCTCCCAGCGCGCTCAGGTTCGAGCTGTTGTAGCCGGCGAAGGTCAGGTTCGGGACGTCCACGGGCAGGATGTTGCGGAAGAGCCGGAAGTCGCCCGCGTCGTCGGTGAGCGCGCGCCGCACGAAGGGGGTGAGGAAGGGCACCTCCTGCTTGTAGCCGGTCGCGCAGACGACGAGCTCGGCCAGCCGCACGCTGCCGTCGGCGAGGCGGACCGCGGGGCCGTGCTGACCGCCGATGAGTTCGGTGACCTCGGTGTCGCGGCAGACCTGGATGCGGCCCGCCTCGACCTGGTCGATGAAGCCCTCGGTGGCCAGGCTCGCGCTGCTGGTGGCGATGTCGGTGATCGAGCCCTCGGGCTCGAGGCCCAGCTCGCGCAGCCGCAGCTTGCGGATGACCCGCTCCTGCAGCAGGTCCATATTGGTCTGGCGCAGGGCGAGCCGGTCGAGCAGGCGTTCGGCCCGGTGCGGGAGGCGGGAGCGGAAGTGTGCCTCGCCCGCCCGGGTCAGCAGCAGGCGTTCGTAGTCGATGCCCGCGCCGAAGGTGCGCGGCATCTTCCAGGTGAGCCTGCGCGCCACCACGGTGGTCTCGTCGGCGAAGTGGCTGACGGCCTCGGCGACGTCCCAGGCCGACTTGCCGTACCCGATGACGACCACCGACCGGTCGCGCGCCTGCTCGGCGTCACGGAACTGCGAGACGTGGCCCAGCTGTCCCCCGGCGGCGCGGAAGGCGGCCTCACCGGGGAGCGTGGGCAGCACCGGGTCGCTGTGCACGCCGTTGGCGACGATCAGGTGATCGCAGGAGGTGTGGTGCACACCGTCGCGGTCGCGGATCTCGAGCAGCCAGCCGCTGTCGACCGGGTCGGCCGCCACCACCTGGGTGCCCAGGCGTAAGGCGTCGGACAGCCCGAAATGCTGCGCGTACCCGGCCAGATAGGCCTGCATCTGCTGGGCGTCGGGCCAGCGCGGATAGTCCTCCGGCATGGGGTGGTCGCTGAACTGACCGGTGTACTTGCTGTTGTGCGCGCTCAGCCCCGGATAGCGGCGTGTGGCGCTCCACACACCGCCGACATCGGGCGCCCGGTCGTAGACCTCGACCGGGAAACCCGCCTGGCTCAAAACCTTCGCGCAGGCCAAACCCGCCACTCCCGCACCGACGATCCCGATGCGGCTACCGCTCGTCATGGCCGAGAGATTACTCGACCCGTGCTGTACTGGATTGATGACCAACAGTTCCGTCGTCGTCGATCGGGCCGGGCTCTGGGACGCCGAAGCGCTCAGTGACGTGGCCGCGGCGACCTTTCCGCTGGCCTGCCCGCCGGAGGCCAGCCCGGGCGACATCGAGATCTTCCTCGAGCAGGTGCTCTCCGGCGAGCGCTTCGGCGAATACCTCTCGGATCCGGACCGGACGGTGCTCAAGGCGGTCGAGGGTGACGAGATCGTCGGCTACGCGATGCTCGTCGCCGGACGCCCGGCCGATCCGGAGGTGGACGCGCTGGTCCGTCCCGGCACGGTGGTGGAAGTGAGCAAGATGTACGTGCTGCCCGGCCATCACGGCAGCGGGGTGGCCGCGGCGCTGATGACGGCGGTGGTCGCGGTCGCGCGCGAGGCGGGCGCGCAGGCGCTGTGGCTGGGGGTCAACCAGGCCAACGAGCGCGCGCAGAAGTTCTACGCCAAGCACGGTTTCACCCGGGTGGGTACCAAGACCTTCCTCGTCGGCAAGCAGCTGCACGACGATTTCGTCTTCGAACGTGAGCTCTGAGCCTCAGGCGAGCAGTTTCGTACGCAGCGCGGTGATCTCGGACGGGGTCAGGCCGAGGCCGTCGCGCACGTAGGCGTCGAAGCTGCCGTAGGACCGGTTCACCTGGTCGAAGGCCGCGTCGAGCCATTCGCCCTGCACGCCGTTGAGCGGGTCACCGGGGACGGCGTTGCGGTAGGTGTTGGACAGCAGGAAGTCGGCGGTGACGGTCGCGCGGTCCACGCCGAGCAGACTCAGCAGCACCGCCGAGGTCCAGCCGGTGCGGTCCTTGCCCGCGCTGCAGTGGTAGAGCACCCCGCCCTCGGCGGCGATTATGCCGCGCAGGACCGCCGCGAACGCCTCGTCGGCGCCGGGCGCGGTGATGAAGGCCCGGTACATGCCCTCCCCACCGAACAGGGCGCCCGCCAGGATCAGTGGCGGTGCCTGGCCGATGACGTCGTAGGAGTGCCCGGTCGCGCCCACGGGCAGCTTGTCGGGGGCCAGCGAGCGTTCGTAGCCGGTGCGCAGGTCGTCGACGACGGTGACGCCCAGCGCGGTGAGCCGCGCCAGATCGTCCGGGGTGGCCTTGTCCAGCGCGCCGGAGCGGAAGACCAGCCCGGTGCGCACCCACCGGCCGTCGACGGTGCGATAGCCGCCCGCGTCCCTGGCATTGGGCACGCCGGAGAGCCCGAGCAACCGGACGGCGGCGGTGTTCTCCTCGGCCGGTGCGGGCGCGGCGAGCACCTGCCCGGCGGCCGGGCCGACGAGCAGGGCCACGGCGGTCGCGACGGACAGGCTCGCACGCACGGCACGAACTCGGGGCACTGTCAGCATGCCCAGAAGCTACACCCGGGCACCGACGATCACGCGGCGGCGGCCTCGAATCGCGACAGCGCCAGCAGCCGCGAGATGGCGCGCAGGTACTTCTTGCGGTAGCCGCCGTCGAGCATCTCCTGGGAGAAGATCTCGTCGAGTTTGGCGCCGGAGACCGTCACCGGGATGCTCGCGTCGTAGAGGCGGTCGGCCAGCACGACGATGCGCAGCGCGACGGCCTGATCGGTCACCGGGTGCACGCCGGAGATGAACACCGAGCGCACTCCGGTGATCAGCGCGCCGTACTTCGACGGGTGCAGCGTGCTCAGGTGCTTCAGCAGCGAGTCGTAGTCGTCGAGCGTGGAACCCGGTGTGGCGGCGGCCCGTTCGGCCAGCACGTCCGGGGAGGTCGGCTCGGGAGCGGGCGGCAGGTCGCGGTGGCGGTAGTCGGGACCGTCGACGCGCACCGGCTCGAAGATCGAGCCCAGCTTCTTGATCTCGCGCAGGAAGTCCTGGGCGGCGAAGCGGCCTTCGCCGAGCTGGCTGGGCAGGGTGTTGGAGGTGGCGGCGATCGACACACCGGCGGCGGACAGCTCGGTGAGCAGGCGCGAGACCATGGTCGTGTCGCCCGGGTCGTCGAGCTCGAACTCGTCGATGCACAGCAGGCTGTTGGCGGAGAGGCGCTCGACGGCGTTGACGAAGCCCAGCGCGCCGACCAGGTTGGTCAGCTCACCGAAGGTGCCGAAGGACTTGGGCGCGGGCGCGCTGTGGAAGATCGAGGCGAGCAGGTGGGTCTTGCCGACACCGAAACCGCCGTCGAGGTACAGCCCGGCGCCCGAGATCGCCTTCTTCTTGCCGAACAGGCTCTTCTTGGAGGCGGCCTTGTGGATCTTGTTCACCTGACCGGCGAATTCCTCGGCCTTGCGGACCGCGGCGGCCTGGCTCGGTTCCTTGGGGTCGGGAATGTAGGAGGCGAAGCTGACCTCGTCGAACATGGGCGGAGGCACCATCTGGGCGACGAGCTGGTCGGCCGGGACCTCCGGATGGCGATCGACGAGGCGTTCTTGCATGGACAAATCGTACGGACGTGGTTGCATCGGACCCTATGCAGCGTATCCACAATGTGACCCAGCTCGCAGACCTCGACGACGACGCACTGGCCAGGTGTTACGCCTACCCGCGCCAGCTGGCCGGTCCGTGGGTGCGGGCCAACTTCGTGAGCAGCATCGACGGGGCCTTCGCGGTCGACGGCGTGTCCAAGGGGCTGGGCACCGACGCCGATCACCGGGTGTTCCACATCCTGCGTGAACTGGCCGAGGTGATCCTGGTCGGCGCGGGCACCGTGCGCGCGGAGAACTACGGCGGCGCGCACCCCGATCCACAGCGGCGGCGGGCCCATTTCCAGCACGGGATCGGGGGCAGTGCCGACGGGTCCCCGCCGCCGGTCGCGGTGGTCACCGCGAGCGCGCGCCTTGACCCCGCGGCGAAGCTGTTCACCGACGCCGAGACCGCGCCGCTGATCATCACCACCGCCCACGCCGGGGCCGACCGGCTCGCCGCGCTGCGCGACGCGGGCGCCGAGGTGGTGGTGGCAGGCGAGGCGGCGATCACCGCGCAGGCGCTGGTCCGGGTGCTCGCCGAGCGCGATCTGCACCGGGTGCTGTGCGAGGGCGGGCCGCATCTGTTCGGGCAGCTGGCCGAGGCCGGGCTGGTCGACGAGCTGTGCCTGAGCACCTCGCCGGTGCTGGTCGGCGGGGCGGGCGGGCGAATCTCGCTGTCGGCGAGCGGTTTCGATCAGCCGATGGCCCGCAAGCAACTGGTCCTCGCCGAAGACGGCACCGTCCTGGCCCGATGGGCCCGTCGATGAAACCTGGCGCCGAACCTGGCAGTGTGTAGCCCATGCGCTGGACTCGGGCCGCGGCGACGGCCGCGACACTGTCGATCATGCTCGCGGGATGTGGGGCAGGCCCGTCGGATCGGCCCGGCGTCGCGGTCGAACGTCCGGGCGCGGGCGGCGGTGCGCAGACCGAGGCACCCGTCGCACCGGAACCGGCCACCGCCGAGGTCCCCAAGACCGATCTGGCCTGGCGTGACTGCACCGCCGCGACCCTCGGCTCGCTCGACTTCGGTCCCGCCCCGGCCGGGCTGGTGCTCGACTGCGCGGAGTTCTCCACCCCGATCGACACCGCGGGCACCGTGATCGGCACCTTCCGCACCGGCGCGCTGCGCGCCCGGCTGCCGCAGACCCCCGCCGACGCCCCGCCGCTGGTGCTCACCTCCGGCTCGGACCGTTCCTCGGCCTCGACGCTGGCCGGTCTCGCGATCGGCCCCGACAGCGCGCTGCTGGCCGCCCAGCCCATCGTCGCGGTGGACCGGCGCGGCATCGGCGCCTCCCAGCCCATCGACTGCATTCCGGCGCAGTTGCGCGCGGTGTTCACCGATCTCGGCCAGTTCGGTGTCGGCAGCGACGACCGGGTCGGCGCGGTGGCCGGGTACAGCCAGGACGCCACCATCGCCTGCCGCGATTTCCTGCAGCCCTACGAGGGCACCTTCGACGCACCGCACGCCGCCGACGACATCGAGCAGCTGCGCAAGCAGTGGCAGGTCGACAAGATCAATCTGCTCGGCACCGGCAACGGCTCGAAAGTGGCGCTGAGCTACGCACGGCGCTACGGCGATCACCTGGCCCGCCTGGTGCTCGACGCCCCCGAACCGGTCAATGCCGACGCCACCACCATGACCGAGGCCCGCGTCACCGGCGCCGAGGCCGCGCTCACCGCGTTCGCGCAGCGCTGCAAGGCCGCCAACTGCGCGCTGGGCGCCGATCCGCGCGCGAGCGTCACCGCGCTGATGACCAAGGCGAACGCCGGTGAGCTCGGGGACATCTCCGCCGCCGACCTGTCCACCGCGCTCACCGGGTTCCTGTCCAGCCCGCGCGGCGACCAGGCCACCCGGGTCACCGCGCTGGCCGACATCCTCGCCGCCGCCGACCGGGGCGACCGCGGGCCGCTGTCCGCGCTGGTCGCGCGCGAGACGGCCGCGATCAACTCCGACGGCGAGTTCGTCAACCGGTGCACCGACAGCCAGCAGTCCCCCACCCCGGACAAGGCCCGCGAACTGCTGCAGACCTGGTCGAGCAAGTACCCCGTGTTCGGCCCGACCGCGGCCGTCGGCCTGATGGTCTGCTCGGCCTGGCCGGTCTCCACCGCGCCGCCGCTGCCCAGCAAGCTGGACATGCCGGTGCTGGTGTTCACCGGGGTGGCCGATCCGGTCGTCGGCGGGCCCGCGGCCTCGGTCACCGGCGCGCTCGGTGTCGCGGGTGCCCGGCACGCCACCATGACCTGGCAGGGCTGGGGCCATCCGGTGCTCGCGCATTCCGGGTGCGCGCAGAAGGCCGCCAATGCCTATCTCGCGGAGGCGAAACTGCCCGGCGACGGCGGCGCCTGCCCGGCCTGACCGACGCGCTGACCCCGGCGTTTCGGCGCGTCGGACGGGTCCGGCGACACCATCACCCGGCGATTCGGTGTACCGTGCCCCAGTGTTGTTCCGACAGCTCGAGCCCCGTACCGCTCGCACCTCCGCCGAGGTGATCAAGTTCGCACTCTGGCCCTTTGCGGTCATGACGGTGCTGAACCGTGTCTTCATCAAGGCGATCAACGGGTTCATCACCGACGACTACCGGCCGGTCTACAACGCGTCGTTCGAGTTCCTCAACGGCAGGCCCCTGTACACCGCCGACTTCTCCTCGGTCGACCCGCACTATCTCTACTATCCGAGCGGGACGCTGCTGATCGCGCCGGTGGCGGTCATCGAGTACGAGCTGTCGCGCTGGCTGTTCATCGCGCTCAACGCCGCCGCGATCCTGATCGCCTGGTACCTGCTGCTTCGCCTGTTCAAGTTCGGGCTCGGCTCGATCGCGGCGCCCGCGCTGCTGCTGGCGATGTTCGCCTCCGAGACGGTGACCAACACGCTGGTCTTCACCAACGTCAACGGCTGCCTGCTGCTGGCCGAACTGGTGTTCCTGCACCTGCTGCTCAAACGCCGCGATCTGTGGGCGGGTGTCGCGCTGGGGTTGAGCATCGCGGTGAAGCCGACGCTGGCGCCGTTGCTGCTGCTCGCGGCGGTACGCGGGCAGTGGAAGGTCTTCATCACCGCGCTGGGTGTGCCGGTGGCGCTGACGGCCATCGCCTGGCCGCTGTCGGCGGATCCCGAGAAGTTCTTCACCCGGGTGGTCCCGTATCTGGCGGAAACCCGCGACTACTTCAACAGCTCGATCGGCGGCAACGGCGCCTACTACGGCCTGCCGCACTGGCTGATCCTGCTCACCCAGGGTCTGATGGCGGCGATCGTGGCCGTCACGCTGTGGCTGCTGTGGCGCTACTACCGCCACGACGAGCTGTTCTTCGTCACCGCGTTCTCCGGGGTGCTGCTCACGGCGTCGTTCCTGCTGCTCTCGCTGGGCCAGATGTACTACTCGATGATGCTGTTCCCGTTCCTGATGTCGGTGGTGCTGCGCAATTCGGTGCTGCGCAACTGGCCCGCCTGGCTGGCGATCTTCGGGTTCATGACCTACGACAAGTGGCTCTCGGACCGCTGGCAGAGCGTCGGGCGCACCCTCGAGTACCTGCGGGTGACCTTCGGCTGGGGGCTGCTGCTGATCGTGGTGTTCTGCGTCCTGGGCGACCGCTACCTGGCCGCGCGCCGCGAGGGCAGGCTGCAGTTCGGCATCGACCCGGTCTGGCTGTCGAACGCTCCCCGCGGGGCCACCCCGGCTGTCACCGCCCACACCGCCGCCCACGACGAGGACCAGGTCGCCCCGGAGGAGCCGGTCGAGGATCGCGAGCCCGCGCTGAAGTAGCGTTCGCCGCCGGTGTGCCGTCGCCCTCGCGGCGCGCGTCGGCGGAAACCATTAGCGTGGAGTGATGAGCTCATCGTTGCCCACGCCGCGCATCCAGCTGTCGCCGCAGCAGTGGCGGGCGAAACTGGACCCGGAGGAATACGCCGTCCTGCGCGAGGCGGCCACCGAACGCCCCTTCATCGGCGAGTACACCGACACCAAGACCGAGGGCGTCTACACCTGCCGGGCCTGTGACGCCGAACTGTTCCGCAGCACCGAGAAGTTCGACTCGCACTGCGGCTGGCCGTCCTTCTTCGACCCCGCCGACTCCGACGCGGTCATCCTGCGCCCGGACGACACCCTCGGCATGCGCCGCGTCGAGGTGCTGTGCGCGAACTGCCACAGTCACCTCGGCCACGTCTTCGAGGGCGAGGGTTACCCCACCCCCACCGACCAGCGCTACTGCATCAACTCCATCGCCCTGCGCCTGCAGCCCAAGGGCGAATAGACACGAACGAGGCCCGGTCGAGCTCGACCGGGCCTCGTCGTGGATCAGTTCACGGCAGTGCGGTGACGAGCTTCTCGACCTCGACGCGCGGGCCGGTGAAGAACGGCACCTCTTCGCGCACGTGCAGGCGGGCCTCGGTGGCGCGCAGGTCGCGCATGAGGTCGACGATGCGGTGCAGTTCGGGGGCCTCGAAGGCGAGGATCCACTCGTAGTCGCCCAGGGCCATCGAGCTCACCGTGTTGGCCCGCACGTCCGGGTAGCCGCGCGCGGCCTTGCCGTGGTCGGCGAGCATCTTGCGACGCTCCTCGTCGGGCAGCAGGTACCACTCGTAGGAGCGCACGAACGGGTACACGCAGATGTAGTTGCCCGCGTCCTCCCCGGCCAGGAAGGCGGGGATGTGGCTCTTGTTGAACTCGGCGGGCCGGTGCACGGCCACATTGCTCCACACCGGCGCGCTGGCCCGGCCCAGCTCGGTGGTGCGGCGGAAGTCGGCGTAGGCCGCCTGCAGGTCCTCGACGCGTTCGGCGTGGGTCCACAGCATGAAGTCCGCGTCGGCGCGCATGCCCGCCACGTCGTAGATGCCCCGCAGCACCACGCCCTTGTCGGCGAGGCCGTCGAAGAACTCCCGCGCCTCCTTGATCGCCGCGGTGCGGTCCTCGCCGAGTACGCCCGGCTGCACCTGGAACACCGAGAACATCAGGTAGCGGATGGTGGAGTTGAGAGCCTGATAATCGAGTCGCGCCATGATTCCTATCGTGCCACTGTCGTGCCGGTCAGCTCGGGGTGGCCCGGTCCGTTCGCCACGGCCGGTTCTCGTCGGTGCCGAAGATCGAGACGACGGTGCTGACCCGATCGGCGTGGAATTCGACCGGACCGAGGTCGGGGTCGAGGATGAGGGTGCGGTGTCCGTGCTCGTCGCTGGTGGTCACAGCGGGCGATCATGCCCTATCGCTACCGCCGTGACCGGTGACACGCCGCGGCTCAGACCGGGCAGCTCAGCGCCTGCCAGTCGGTGGGCGTGAACTGTTCGACGTGCACGCGTTCGGCGGGCACCCCCGCGGCGGCGAGCTGGGCGCGGGCGGTGTCGAGGAAGCCCGTGGCGCCGCACAGGTAGACCTCGGCGTCGGGTGCCAGGACGACCTCGGTGAGGTCGAGCCTGCCCGTGTGGGCGCCCGGGGTGGGCTCGCCGTACCAGAGCTCGAGGCTCGCGGCGGTCAGCCTGTCCGTCAGTGTGCGCATCCGCTCGCGCAGCGGATGGGTGCGGGGGGCGTGGTCGGCGTGCAGCACCTGGACGGGCCGGTGCGGGGTGCGCGCGGCGAGATGTTCGAGCACACCGATCATCGGGGTGCTGCCGATGCCCGCCGAGATCAGTACCAGCGGGGTGTCGGCATCGGTGTCGACGGTGAGATCGCCGAAGGGCAGGGTGATCTCGAGTTCGTCACCGGCGAAGACAGTGTCGTGCAGGTGATTCGACACCTCCCCCGCCGGGCAGCCCGGCGCCGCCTGCACCCGCTTGACGGCGAATTCCAGCAGGCCACCACCGGGAGCGTTGACCAGGCTGTACTGCCGCAGCTGACGCGCGCCGTCGGACAAACGGACGCCGACCGAGATGTACTGCCCCGGAAGGAACTCCGGTAGCGGCTGCCCGGAATCGGCGGCGGCGACGGTGAAGACGGCGGTGTCCGCCGCGTCGTCGGCGCGCGCGGTCACCCGGACCTTCCGGAACACCTCCCCCGGTTCGACACCCGCGGCCACGTAGAGCTGCTTCTCCAGGTCGATGAGCGCGTCGGCCATCATCCAGTACACGGCGTCCCAGGCCTCGGCGACCGGTGCGGTGACCACGTCGGCGCCGAGCACCTCGACGATCGCGGCGAACAGGTTGTCGTGCACCACCTGGTACTGGTCGGCGGTGATGCCCAGCGAGGCGTGCTTGTGGCCGATCCGCGCGAGCAGGGCGGTGGGGTGCGGTAGCTCGGGGTCGACCAGGTAGCCGGCGAAGGTCGCGATGGAGGCGGCCAGGGCGCGCTGCTGGCTGCCCTGGGCCTGGTTGCCGCGGTTGAACAGGTCGCGTCGCAGCGCGGGATGCCGCTCGAACAGGGTCGCGTAGAACGTGCGGGTGATGGCGTCGATGTTCGCGCCGATCAGCGGCAGGGTCGCGCGGACGGTGTCGGCGTGGGCCGGGTTGAGTTCGGGGGCGCCGCGACGGACGGATGTGCTCATGGTTCACTCCTGGGAATTACCGGTGCCCGCGCCAGGGTGCGCGAGCAGCTGCAGCAAACGCCCGGCGGGACCGGACACCAGGTCGGCGACGACATAGCGGTCGAGTTCGGCGTAGAACGCCGCCTTCGCCTCGGCCAGGAGCTTGCGCAACCGGCACGCCGCGATCAGCGGGCACGGATGCGCGCCGTCGCAGTCGACCACCTCGCGGTCACCCTCGAGCTCACGCACCAGCGTGCCGAGCCCGATCTCGCGCCCGGCCCGGGTGAGCGTGAGCCCACCCATCCGCCCGCGCTGGGCCTCGACCAGCCCCATCGCCACCAACCGGGCGATGGCCTTGGACGTATGCCGCGGCGACGCGCCGACCTGCCGGGCGATGATCCCGGTCGTCACCCGCCCACCCGAATCGTCACCGGCGGCCAGCCGCATGACGGCCCGCAGCGCGATGTCGGTCGAGGGCGAGAGCTGCATGCCACCGAGCGTATCGGCGCGGACCCGAGTTTCCGCCCCCCGAACCCCGTGCGATCAATTACGTCTCCGCGTGCGTATTTTCCGTCACCGCGAATTCCCCGCAATCACCCCGGTTGCTGGTCGATATCGCCGACCTCGCGCAGCATCGTCAGATCGCCGACATCGCGATAGTGGACGCCGAGCATCCCGAGTTCCCGTGCGGCATCGACGTTCTCGGCCCGATCGTCGATGAACAGGCAGCGGTTCGCAGCGACCCCGGCCGCGGCGGCGGCGATCTCGTAGATCTTGCGGTCGGGTTTCGCCACACCGACCACCGCGCTGCTGATCACGTGGTGAGCGAAGCCGGTCAGGCCCATCCGGGTCAGATGATCGTCCAGGTCGTTCATCCCGTTGGTGACCAGGATCAGCGGCATCACGGCCCGGACCGGCGCGAGCAGGTCCCGGACCTGTTCGTCGACCCAGAAGTCCACCGCCGCGAAGTCCTCGATGGCCTGGAGGGCTTCCGGATGTCCACCCAGTGCGGCGGCGACAGACGCCAGCCACTGCTTGGCGGTGGTCTGTCCGAGCACGGCGGGGACCATGTGTTCGGGGGCGAAAGCAGTCGCCAGCACAGGAAGCCCGTATCGCTGCTCGATCCATCGCTGACGTTCCGAGTCGAACCGACGGAGCACGCCGTCCAGGTCACACAGCACCGCATCGAACTCTCTCATCCCACCAGTGTGCCTGTGCCGCAGAATGATCCCAGCCGTCAAGCGGTGCGGAACCTCACCTCGAGGACGCGACGCGCCGCGGTCCAGCGAAACCGGGTGCGACCCGAAGCACCACCGGATAGCCGGGGACGTCGCCGTACGAGCGACGCAGCGGCGGCCGTGTGCACCCGCAGTCAGGCGCGGGCGGCGAAGGAGTTCGCGATGCGCTCGGCGGCGGCGGTGCCGGTGGCGACGCAGGCGGGGACGCCGACGCCGTGGAGGTAGGCGCCTGCCACGGCGAGACCGTCGAGGGGGGCCAGGGCGGATTCCAGGGTGGTGATGCGTTCGGTGTGGCCGGGGGCGTATTGGGGCAGGCCGCCGGGCCAGCGTTGGACGACGGTGGCGAGTGGGGTGATCGGGGCGCCGGTGACGGTGGTGAGGTCTGCGACGGCGACGGCGGTGAGGTCGTCGTCGGTCCAGGACAGGGGGGATTCGTCGCCGAAGCGGCCGAAGGAGGCACGGACCAGGGCGACCTCGCGGTCGGCGAGGTGTGGCCATTTGCGGCTGGACAGGGTGAAGGCCTTGGCGCGCAAGGGTTCTCCCGTGGCGACGAGGATGCCGGAGTTGTCCGGCAGGGCGGTGTCGCGGGGCAGGGCCAGTGCGACCAGCGCCGAGGAGGACAGTTCGATTCCGCCTGCGGCCTCGGCGGCCGCCGGTGCCACGTAGTGCAGCAGCCGCGCGGTGACCGGAGCGGGCGTCGCGAGGACGACACCGTCGACGAGGCCGAGCGGGTCGACCACCCAGCCGCGGGGGGCGGACGCGATCCGGGTGGCCGCGAGGGTGGTGACGACGCGGGCGCCCGAGGCTTCGGTCAGCGCGGTGAGCAGCGCACCGTAGCCGTCGCGCAGCCCGCCGAAGACCGGTGCGGTGCTGGGCGCGGGCATCGCCTGCCGGACCGCCTCGGTGAGGCTGGTGGCGCCGCGATCGAGGGCGGCGGCCAGCGTCGGGAGGGCGGCCCTGATGCCGATGGACGCGCTGATCCCCGCGTAGACACCGCCCAGCAGTGGGTCGACGCTGCGGGCCACCACCTGGGCACCGAAACGGTCGGCGACCAGGCTGTGCACGTCGGCGTCGCCACCGGGCTCCCAGTGCAGCGGCCGCTGCGGTTCGGCGCCCACCTGGGCGAGGGTCTCCTCATCGACGAGCCCGCGCAGCGAGTCGGCGTCGGACGGGATCCCCATCAGGGTGCGTCCCGGCAGCGGATGCGCCGCGCCCTGCGCCCACACCAGCGGCCGCTTGCCCGCGGGCCGCACCAGCTGGTCCTCGATGCCGAGCTCCCCCATCAACTCGATCACCTCGGGCCGGCGCCCGACGAACGCCTCGGCGCCGAGATCCAGCGGCTCCCCGGCCAATTCACCGGTGTACAGCACCCCGCCGACCCGTGCGCCCTGCTCGACCACGACGATGTCGGCGTCGTCCCCCAGCCGCTGCCGCAGGCGATATGCCGCGACGAGCCCACTGATACCGCCCCCGATAACCGCGATCCGCATGCCTCGACCGTAGCCGCGCCCGCGCGGCCCGGCGTACTCCGACCCTGTCGGGCAGATCACCCCCCACGTCACCGCACGGACCATCACCGGAGGCGGGCACGATCACCCCGGGGTCGCCGAGCTGCAACATTCCGCGTACTGCTCGACAGCCCCGATCGAGCGAGCGCAAACCACCGCAGCGCGGTGATCCGGGAGTATCTAGAGCGAGTGCACCAACTCGACCAGCGCGGTCAGCACACCAGGATCGGTATCCGGGAGCACCCCGTGCCCGAGGTTGAAGATGTGCCCGCTCGCCCCGAGCGTGATCGCCTCGTCCGCTTCGCGCGCGATCCGGCGGGTCTCCTTCTCGACCGCGTCGAATCCGGCGAACAGGATCGCGGGATCGAGATTGCCCTGCAAGCCCTTTCCGGCTCCGACTCGCCGCACGGCGTCGGTCAGCGGCACCCGCCAGTCGACACCGACCACGTCGGCACCGGCCTCGCCCATGGCGCCGAGCAGTTCACCGGTGCCGACACCGAAGTGGAAGCGCGGCACCCCCGCGTCGGCGACCTCGGCGAACACGCGCTCCGAATGCGGCAGCACGAATTCGCGGTAGTCGGCCAGCGACAGCGCGCCCGCCCACGAGTCGAACAGCTGGATCGCGTCCACACCCGCGGCGAGCTGGGCTTGCAGGAAGGCGATGGTGATGTCGGTGAGGGTGCCGAGCAGCGCGTGCCAGGTCTGCGGGTCGGCGTGCATCATCGCCTTGGTGCGCTCGTGCTGCTTGCTCGGCCCGCCTTCGACCAGGTAGGAGGCCAGGGTGAACGGCGCACCGGCGAAACCGATGAGCGGAGTGTCACCGAGCGCGTCGGTGAGCAGCCGCACGCCTTCGGAGACCGCGCCCACCTCTTCGGGCCGCAGCCGCGGCAGCGCCCGCACATCGGCCTCGGTGCGCACCGGCGAGGCGATCACCGGGCCGACACCGGGCACGATGTCGAGATCGATGCCCGCGGCCTTGAGCGGAACGACGATGTCGGAGAACAGGATCGCCGCGTCGACGCCGTGCCGGCGGATCGGCTGCATGGTGATCTCACACACCAGCTCCGGGTCGAAGCACGACTCGAGCATGCCGATGCCCTTGCGCAGCTCCCGATACTCCGGCAGCGACCGGCCTGCCTGACGCATGAACCAGACCGGGCGCCTGCTGGGCGTCGCGCCGGTGGCGGCGGCCAGGAACGGGGCATCGGTCAACCGGCGGCGGGTGTAAGTGCTCATCACCGCTCATAGTAAGTGACCTGACGACGCTCCCGGCTCACGGTGACGCACCGCACCGATCCCCACCCCACCGACCGCAAACGGACGAACCGCCCATCACTCGTTCCGCGTCGCGCATCGTGCACCGTCAGCGCCCGGAAAATGCATCCTTCGCAACGCGCCCCGCACGCCACGCGCAGGGCGGCGCGCCTCCGCGCGCACCGGCCGCCCACCGTCTACGGTTGCTCCTCGTGACACCGCTCGACATCCGCGACGGCGCCGCACCGACCGGGGGAACGCCCCGCGAGCCTGCTTCTTTCCGGGCGGCGGTCGATGCGATGGGCACCGCAACAGTGCACCCCCGAATCGAGCTGGCGCCTATCCGTCCCCCGCAACGGTTGGCGCCGTTCTCCTATGCGCTCGGAGCGGAGGTCACCCACCCCGACGGCGGCCCGGTGCCCATCGACTCCGAGGGCGACGCCTTCGGCAGGCTGATCCTGCTCCACGACCCGGACGGTGACGAGGCCTGGAACGGCGTGTTCCGCCTGGTCGCCTACATCCAGGCCGACATCGACGCCGCCCTCGCCGCCGACCCACTACTTCCCGAGGTCGCCTGGAGCTGGCTGGTCGACTCGCTGGAGTCGCGCGGCGAGCCGTTCACCGCGCTCGGCGGCACCGTCACCGCGACCAGTTCGGTCCGCTACGGCGACATCGCGGGTCCGCCGCGCGCCCATCAACTGGAGCTGCGCGCGTCCTGGACGGCGATGAACACCGAGATGCGCCGTCACGTGGAGGCCTTCTGCGAGGTGCTCGCGTTCGCGGCCGGACTACCGCCCGCCGGTATCACTCATTTGCGACCGGAGACCTATACCCGCACCGATCGCCCGTGATCGCCACGTAGAGTTCACGGTTATGCCGGTCGCCGAGGAACCCACCGCAGCAGAGCCCCTGCTCGCCCCCGCCGAGGGGGTTCCACCTGTGCTGGCGACCGCGGGCGAGGTCGCCGCGGCCGCCGCCACGATCGCCGCGGGCACCGGCCCGCTGGCCGTCGACGCCGAGCGCGCGTCCGGTTTCCGCTACTCCGCGCGCGCCTATCTGATCCAGCTGCGCCGCGCGGGCGCCGGTTCGTTCCTCATCGACCCGATCCCGATCACCGACGCCCTGACCCCGCTGGCCGAGGCGATCAACGGCCTGGAGTGGGTCCTGCACTCCGCCGACCAGGACCTGCCCGGCCTCGCCGAACTCGGCCTGCGCCCCGCCCGCCTGTTCGACACCGAACTCGGCGGCAGGCTGGCCGGCTACGAACGCGTCGGTCTGGCCGCCATGGTGGAGAACCTGCTCGGCCGCTCCCTGCGCAAGGGCCACGGCGCCGCCGACTGGTCGACCCGCCCGCTGCCCGACGAGTGGCTCAACTACGCCGCCCTCGACGTCGAACTGCTCCTGGAACTGCGCGACACCGTCGCCGCCGACCTCACCACCCAGGGCAAGATCGACTGGGCCGCCGAGGAATTCGAGCACGTCCGCACCCTGGACCCGCCCACCCCCAAGGCCGACCGCTGGCGCCGCACCTCCGGCATCCACACCCTGCGCCGCACCCGCCAGCTCGCGATCGTGCGCGAACTGTGGACCACCCGCGACGGCCTGGCCCGCGCCCGCGACGTGGCCCCCGCCCGCATCCTGCCCGACTCCGCCATCGTCGCCGCCGCGACCGCCGAGCCGCGCACCATCGCCCAGCTGCGCAACCTGCCGGTCTTCGGCGGCCCCCGCCAGCGCCGCTACTCGCGCGACTGGCTCGCCGCCGTCGAACGCGCCCGCACCCTCCCCGACAAGGAACTCCCCCCACTCACCCTCCCCTTCGACGGCCCCCCGCCGGTCAACCGCTGGGAACGCCGCGACCCCGCCGCCGCGGCCCGCCTCAACACCGCCCGCAGCGCCATGGGCAAACTCTCCACCGAATACGCCATCCCGGTCGAGAACCTCCTGTCCCCCGACCTGGTCCGCCGCCTCTGCTGGGACGCCCTCCCCGACTACAAGAACCCCGGCACCCCCGAAGCCCTCGCCGCCCACATCGAGTCCTTCCTCCACACCGGCGGCGCCCGCCCCTGGCAGCGCACCCTCACCGTCCCCACCCTCACCGAGGCCCTGACCCCGTCGACCTGATTCAGCGAATCTCCGACACCGTGAAGCCGATACTGCGGCCCACCACGAACTGGCTGGAGTATCCCGCGAAATCCGGGGCCCGGTTCATCGAGGCATAGACGGCTTCGGGAGTCCAGGAACCGGGGCCCGGAATATCCGGTGCCCAATCCGGCCCCGGTGCGGGGCTCAGATCCAGCACGCACAGCTCGTCCTCGACCGCGAGCTGAATCCCATCCGCGAACGCGTAGGTCGAAGGCTCTCTCCCGAGAAACTGATAGGCCGCGACACCGTCGACCGTCAACCGAACGCGACACCAGACGCACTCCGGGGGCCCCGAATCGTCCACAGCCCGCTGACGCATCGCCACGACGTCGATGACATCGGCAACGATGCTGACCGTCTGCACACCAGACCGAAGCGACAACTCGACCCCGACCAGCGCACCATCTTCGAAATAGCTGAACCGTTCCAGAAAAGAACGTTCTTCACCAGCCTCGATTCGCACCGGCAACCCCTCCATCGGCGATAGATGCACACTGACCGAGACATACTCGCGGACGCCAGGAACTCGACGGACCACTGACGCCCCTACAGCAACTCGAGCTTGCCCACCACCGCCCTGACCAGCTCGCGCAGTTCCTCCTCGGTGAGGTCGCCGTCCTCCGCAAGCTCCGGATCGATCGCGCAATCCTCGAGTCCGAAGAACACCCGATCCATCAAGTATCCGAACGGAGCCCTCACCCTCTCCCCGGCGTTCATCGCCCTTCTCCGTCCCGCCAACCACTCCCACTCGAATTCGGCACCACCCACCTGCGACGAAACGAACTCGTACATCAACGAGATCTGCCGCGCGGTCGCCGACCCGGCTGGCACGTCCCGCGGCCGCTGCCAGGTCCGCTTCGGATACTCCCGATGGCCGTCGACCACACCCACCCCCGCCCCCTCTCGCTGCAATCTCACAGTCGAGTCGAAAGATCCACACTCCACACCTGATCCGACCCGACAGCACCCCCGGAATCCCCCGATACGACAACAACTTCCGCCCCTGATTCCGAGACGTATCGCCGCGAGTCATCGTAGACACGATCCTGTCGCACCCGCAGCTCCCCCAGCGGTTTCACGGCAGCACAGAGCTCGACGAAGCGCACTTCACCAGGGATATCCGGTACGCGTTCGGCAATCGGCCGGGGAATCGCAGTACCCCAACGCAACCGATGCACTCGCAGATGTACTCCGAAGCAAACCCACAGCCTTTCGGCATCCGGATTGAAATTCATCTCGACCAGCCCGTAGTCGCGTCGCATCCATGCGCCTTTGCGGTGGATCTCCTCGCGGAAAACGGAGTCACCCATCATCTCGTCGACGCTGCTCACGCTCGCCCCGTTCTGCAGGCCGAGAATCGAATCAGACACCACCACTTCGGCGAGAAACTCGCAGAAGTCCCTCGTCAAGTCCTCAACACGCTCCTCCATGCTGTCGAGCCGTCACCGCTCGGGCAACGATCTCTGCCAGTGTGGTTGACAGCGGCCCGATTTCGGAAGTCGGTTTCGGGTCACGGAGGGTGTAGAAGCGGCCGTTCGGCCAGGTCTTCGACTCGCCGTTCATCGACTCGTAGAGCGAGTCCACTGCATCGACCGTGCCAGGGAGCAGGAGGGCGTTGGACAGGTACAGGTCTGGCGAGAGCGGTACCGACGGCATCGCGGCGGGGGTCGGGAAGGGTTGCTCGATGTCGATGGTGCCGTAGAGGATGTCGGGCAGGGCCGACAGGTGTTGCAGGAGTCGACGGGCGAACTTCCTGCGCTTCGCCGCCGCGGCGATCTGATGCTTGGTCAGGTGGTCGATCGGGTAGCCCAGTTCGGCTGCGGACAGGAGGACGGCTACCGGGTGTCGATCGTCGGGCGACCAGCGGCGCGCGTACTCGCATCGGGCCGGGCCGAACCGGTGGAGCTGGAACAGTTCGCCGACTGTCGCAGGCTCGGCTATCCCCTCATCGAGCCGCACCGCCTCGCGGAGCCCGGTCCGGTTTCCGAAGTGGTGCAGAACTTCCGCTACACCGTCGAATGTGTGGGCCTCGGGGGCGGTTGCGTAGACGGTCACTGCCAGGAACGGTGCCGAGGGACGATTCTTCGACGTGGATCTCCCGGGCATCAGCAGTTCCGCTCGACACAGGCGACTGGTTCGTTACTCGATAGCAGCGTCGAGGTAGACACGGTCACCGCCCTGGAAGTCGTACCGGCCGGTCAGGTTTCGGACTCCGAAGATCCTGTCGTCCACGATCACCACCTCGCATTCACCCAGCACGGCACCACAGATCGGACAATCAGCGGCATACCCTTCGGTGATCGCTGACTTCGCGGAGGGAGCGCCGACTCCTCGCCGAAGCGGTCCACCGGAGTTCCACACGATCGGATCTCCCACGGCGTAGGCGATCTGCCAGATCCGGCCGTATCTGAACTGCACCTCCCGATCAACGGGATGCCCACAGGATTCACAGTCGGATTTCCATAGAACAGTGTTGAAACCCGGCATCAGATCAGGTCCAGAATATCGGCCCGCCAGCGATGTCCACATGCCGGGCAGGTGTCCACATAGTGGTGATTTCGGTAGCGGGAAAGCATGTCATCGGCAAAGGCGAGCGAGGGGTCCACGACGATCCCCACAAACCGCGCGTCACAGTGCTGACATCGCAATGGAACATCGGTTCCTACCAGAGCACCATCGACGTATTTTTCGTGGGGTTCATGTTCCGTGAGAAGGTGGTCGAGGTAGTCGAGGTTCGTTCCATCGCTCCAGTGGAGGAACTCGGGGAGTACCGCACCCGATGCGAATTTCGCGTCTATCCGGCGAACCGTGACGCTGTTCGAAAGATAGTATTTCAGGTCGATTCCCCGGCCGTTCACCGATGGATTCTCACCCACATCATCGCACCACCTCGGGTAGTATTTCACCGATTGCTTGCCGATGTAGATCTCGTAACTCATTCCCCGTCCCCACCACTCGAACCATATGCCGTCCCCCTGCCGAGGCCGTCGGCAGGCACTCGAAACCACTGTGCCAGTCCCGATTCCGGCGAAAGCAGCCCGAACCACCGGGTAGATCGCGACGAGCTTGCGAATGCCACTGCGTACACGGGTGTCAGGATTCGGTGGATCATGGCTGGTTTGCCGAATACTGCCAGGTCAGGTGGTCGTAGGCGGCGGCTAAGGCTGTTGCCCATGGTGTGTGCTGGTCGCGGAGGAAGGCGGTGAGGAGTCGGTCGTGGAGGGGTTCCCGGTGTAGCCAGGCTGTTGTTTCGGGGCGGCGACGGGTGGTGGGGTTGTGGGTGATTGCGAGTTCGGCCAGGTGGCGGTCTGCGGCTCGGCCTGGGGTGGTGGACCAGGTTTCGAGGAAGTGTTCGGTGCTCTCGCCGGTTGTGGCGGCGGCGTCGAGGAAAGTTTCCGCTCGGTCGAACGCGCCGGTTCGGGAGGGGAACTCGGTGAGCATGGTGTGCCATACGGCGTCGAGGTAGTTCTCGATGGCTTGTTGTTCTGCTGGTGGCCAGGTGCGCCAGTGCTGTTGGGTCAGCTTGGACAGGACGATGTTCGGGTCGAGGTCGGCGGAGGTGACCAGGCGATGCAGCAGGAGTGGGAGCAGGCTCTTGATGTCGTCTCGGTCGCCGATGGTGTTGCCCAGGTGGAGGGTCAGGGAGTAGAGGTCGTGTTCATCGATCGGGGTGGGGTAGCGGCAGTGGGGGCAGCCGGCGCTGAGCTTTCGACGGGGGTACGACGCGAAGGCTCGGTCCAACTGTTCCAGTGCGGTCGTGAGGGTTCGGTTCACGGATCGGTCGGTCCTGTTCGGAGATGGGTGAGCTGTGTCGTGGATTCGAGGGAACCAGAGTGGGGTCGGCGGCGTCCAAGGGATTGGAGGGATCGTTCGGGCCGAGGTGCGGGGCCTGGCGGCGGGCCGCGGGCGATGGGTTCGGGGCTGGGCGGGGAGAAAGGTGGGTGGTGGGGGATGTCGTAAGGTGGGCGGCACTGTGGGACGGTCGGGTGCGGGGAGTGCTCGGTGGTTCGGGGCTGGGACTGTGGGTTCCGGTTCGGTGGAACGGGGAGACGGAGGATGGGCGTGCGGCGACGGAGTCTTGTGTTGGCCTCGGTGGTGTGTGGGGTGCTCGCGGTGACGGGGTGCTCTACGACCGAGGAAGGGAACGCTCAGCCGAGTTCGACTACGGATGTGGCGGCGGCTACCGCGGCGCTGTGGGATCCGTGTTCGGAGATTCCGGAGGCGACGTTGACCGGGCTGGGGTTGGATGTGACGTCGAAGCGGTCGGGGATCCTCGGAGCTGAGGAGCCGGGGTGGAAGATCTGCCGCTGGGATGATGCGGGGTACCCGTCCAGCTACGGCGTGGGCGTTCACTCGACCATCCACACGATCGATGAAATCAAAGCGAAGCCTGAGAACATCGAGTTCAAAGACGTCGTCATTGCCGGCCGGGATGGCGTCCAGTATCGGGGAAGCAACTACGACGCGAACGAAGACTGCACGATCGCGTTCCCGACCAGCACCGGATTCATACAGCTGGCGATGCTCAACACCGGCACCAAAGCAAAGTTGGTGCCGCCGTGCCAACGGCTCGAACCCATCGCCGAGGCATTGGTTCCGCTGTTTCCGAAGTAGCCAGAAACGATCATTGGGGGTCCCGTGGCATCAGATGACGAAAAGTCCCGTTGGCAGTATCTGAGTGAGGAAGCAAAGGCTGGTCGCCTGTATTTGGATCCGTCCGTCGCGAAGGGTTGCCGCGACGCGAGCAACAAGCAAATCGACCTGTTCAACCAGTTGAAGGGTTCGCTCCAGGACCTCTCGAAAGTCACCGGCCTCGGCCGCTTCAACTGTTCCGACCAGCTGGCGAAGATGCTGGGCGCGAAAGCTGTTGGTGGGGAACGGGATTTCGATACCGCGTTCAAGGAGCACATCGAAGTCCTCGAGTTGATCCGCGACACCATCGAGATCTCGGTGAAGAAATACGAGGACCAGCAGCTCGCGCAGACCGCGGCGACGAACAACAAGGCCGACGATCTCGACAATGGGGGTAAGTGATGGCTCTTCCGGCAATCCTTGCCGCTGCGGCGGTGGTCGGCGGCGCCTATGCGGGCTTGTCGTCGTATGCGAACGGGACGAAACCCGAGCGGTCGACCGATGAGAGTCCGGATGCGACGATCGCGCGGAATCGGCTGGCGGACTTGAAGAACGGGTTCGACGGGGAGTATCAGGGCTCGCAGGTCAACGATTACGAAGAGCCGACCAAGATGTCGGATCTGTACGAGCGGGTGCAGGCGATGAATGTCGCGGATATCACCACTCTGCATACGCGGTGGGAGTCGCTGCGCAATCAGCTGGAGAGCGGGTTCAAGACCTACGACGCGGAGATCAGCAAGGCGATCGCGGAGAAGTGGAGTGGGAACGCGGCGGCCAGTGCGGGTGAGGGGATCTCGCAGTATGTGGAGAAGTCCGGGAGTCTGCTGACCTCGGCGCAGATGGTCGCCGAGAAGGTGAAGTTGGTGAAGTCGGCGGCGCAGGTCACCAAGGATCGGGTGCAGCCGCACGAGAGTTCCACGACGAGCAAGGTCCTCAGCTACGTTCCCGGACCCACCTGGAAGATGGACAGCCACAACGAGGACACCGCGAAAGCCGAAGGGGCGGAAGTGGTTCGGGGGGTGTTCTACAAGGCGGTCGGGGAGGCCGATACGCAGGTGCCGAAGGTGCCGCAGCCGTACAACCCGGTCAACAAGGACACCGATACTCCCGGTGGGGGGACGAAGCCGGAGGGGTCGACGAACAAGCCGACCACCCAGCAACCGACGACGCAACAACCCACGACGCAGCAGCCGACGACCGAGCAGCCCACCACCGAGGACCCGGCCGACGACGGGGACGACAACGACGACGACACCTCGCCGTCGAGCACGATTCCGGCCACCACCACGCCGGAGACACCGACCACTCCGACGACGCCCACCACGCCGGGGACCACTCCCGCGGGCACGCAACCCGCGGGGACCGGCGGGTTGCCTACCGGTGGGTCGCCCGGCGGCGGGACGCCGGGCGGTGGCACGCCGGGTGCGACGCAGCCGGGGTCGCCCGGTGGCACCGGCAAGCCGAACGGGACCGGTGCGGGCACGAGTGCCGGGAGCGCGGGCCGCAACGGCATGGCGGGCATGGGCGGTATGGGTGCGGGCGGTGCGCGTGGCAAGGGCGACGACGACAACGAGGTCGGGACCAAGGACTACCTGATCAACCAGCAGAACGGTGAGGAACTGACCGGGCTGTCGGAGGACCAGCGGGCGAGGACGGTGCCGCCGGTGATCGGCGAATGAGCGGACAGTGGCAGTTCAGCCCGCTGGGATTCACGGTGCTGATGCGGTCGGTGCAGCGCGATGTGCTGCCGTATCCGTTGCAGACCTACACCGAGGCGGAGACGGTCGACGACTACGACCGGCAGTGGCAGCAGGAGGCGCAGCGGATCCTGCCGCTGTGGGACGCGTCGATGGAGACCGCGCTGCAAATCCTGTTGGCGCCGGAGGCGCGGTTCGAGCTGGCCGGATACGGCGACGGGGAGAAGCTGCGGTCGTTCGCGGCGGTGCACGAGCAGTCGGCGGTGCTGGTCGAACAGCAGCGGGTGCCGGTGGATCGCGACGGGGGTGACATCCGGATGACGTTGCTCGAGACCGCGGCGCTGCCGGACAAGCTGGTGGCGCGTTTACCACGGGCGGCGGCGGGCTCCGGGGACGTGTTCACGATGAACACCGACGAGCTGGACGAGGAGACGCCGTACGACCCGTGGGCGGCGGATCGGCGCACTCCGCAGCAGAAGGCCGACGCGTTCTTCGGGCGGCCGCGCACGACGCTGGTGTATGTGGCCGGGTATCCGGGTGCGGCGGTGGACAATCGGCCGGAACCGGGCCAGGGCTTCCATGTGATGGATTTCCCGGACGGGCGCTACCTGGTGACCGAGCGGGGATCGATGGTCGAGGCGCGGCCCGCCGATACCGCGCAGGTGCGGCAGGCGCTGGTGCGGGTGATGAAGTCGGCCATCGCGATCTATCGCGAGGACAACGAGCCCGCGTACCGGTAGCAGGCGGCTGGTCCCGCAGCCGATCAGGCGGGATCAGCCGGATCGACGAGGGCGGGGAAAATCCGTCGACGCTGGAGCGGCCCGGAACTAGCGTGGGGCTCGCCGTGTTGCCGTCGAAGGAGATTCGCTGTGTCCGAAGTCGAGGCGATCGCCGCCAATCGCGCGAACTGGGACGACCGGGCCGAGGTGCACGTGCGGTCTCGGATGTACGACGTGGACGCCTTCCTGAGCGACCCGCAGGCCATCTCGTCGGTGGTGCGCAATGATCTGGCGGTGCTGGCGCCGCACCTGCCGGCGGGCGGGATCGCCGGCCGGTCGCTGCTGCATCTGCAGTGTCATATCGGGACCGACACCGTGTCGTGGGCCCGGTTGGGGGCGGTCGAGGTGCACGGGCTGGATCTGTCGCCGAATTCACTGCGGCACGCGGCGCGGATCGCGGCGGCCGACGGGCGCGACATCGGCTGGGTGGAGGGGGACGCGCGGTTCGCGTCCTCGGTGATCGAGCGGCACTTCGATGTGGTGGTGACGAGTGCGGGCACGATCGTGTGGTTGCCCGAGCTGACGGCGTGGGCGCGCTCGATTCGCGACCTGCTCGCGCCGGGCGGGGTGTTCCTCGTGCGCGACGATCACCCGATTCTGGGTGCGCTGGACTTCACGCCGTGGGAGGTCACCGACGACTACCTGTCCGGTGGCGGGGTGCGCACGTATTCGGATTCGGGGACCTACACCGAGGATTCTGCGGGGACCATCACCCACACCACGAACCACGAGTGGCGCCACGATCTGGGGGAGGTCGTCGGGGCGCTGGTGGGCGCCGGGCTGGTGATCGAGGCGCTGGTGGAACTGCCCTACATGGACTGGCGCCCGTTCGACGAACTGGTCCCCTGTCCGCAGGGCTGGACCCTGCCGGAGGGCAAGCCACGGATTCCGCTGAACTTCGCGGTGGTGGCCCGGCGCCCCCTCGGCTAGGCGCAGCCCTCGGGGCGGCAGGGTTACCGGAGCCAGCCGCCGACGCGCTGGGCGATGGTTTCGGGGGTGAGGCCGAGATCGTCGAGGATCTCGGCCCGGGAGGCGTGGTCGAGGAACTGTTGCGGCACACCGAGATTGCGGGTGGGCACGTCCAGGCCGGCCTCGCGCAGGCGCGCCGAGATCGTCGAGCCGATGCCGCCGTGCAGGCCGCCGTCCTCGACGGTGACGACGAGACGGTAGTTCTCGGCGAGCTTGACCAGGGTGTCGGAGACCGGCAGGACCCAGCGCGGGTCGACGACGGTGACCGAGATGTCCTGCGGCGCCAACAGTTCGGCGACCTGCATGGCCGTCTCGGCGAACGGGCCGACGGCGACGAGCAGCACATCACCGTGCTGGGACTGGGTGGAGCCACCGCCGGGGACGGCGGGGCGCAGCACATCGACCCCGTCGAGACGTTCGACGGCGGTGATGTCCTCGGCGACGCTGCCCTTCGGGAAGCGCAGCACGGTGGGGCCGTCGGTGACGGCGAGGGCCTCGGCGAGTTCCTCGCGCAGGGTGGCGCCGTCACGCGGGGCGGCGACGCGGATGCCGGGGACGATGCCGAGCAGGGAGAAATCCCACATGCCGTTGTGGCTGGCGCCGTCGGGGCCGGTGATGCCCGCGCGGTCGAGCACGACGGTGACGGGCTGCTTCAGCAGGGCCACGTCCATGAGCAGCTGGTCGAAGGCGCGATTGAGGAAGGTCGAGTAGATGGCCACGACCGGGTGCATGCCGCCCAGGGCCAGGCCCGCGGCGGAGGTCATCGCGTGCTGTTCGGCGATGCCGACATCGAACATGCGCGCGGGGAACCGCTCGCCGAAGGCGGCCAGGCCGGTGGGGCCGGGCATGGCGGCGGTGATGGCGACGATGTCGTCGCGGCGGGTGGCGTGCTCGACGAGTTCCTCGGAGAACACCGCGGTCCAGCCCTTGGCCTTCTTGCCCGCCAGCGGGCGGCCGGTGAGCGGGTCGATCGGATCGCACGCGTGCATCTGGTCGGCGACGTGGTTCTCGGCGTGCTCGTAGCCGTTGCCCTTGCGGGTGACCACGTGCACGACGACGGGACCGCCGAAATCCTTGGCACGGCGCATGGCCGCCTCGAGCGCGACGAGATCGTGGCCGTCGACGGGGCCGACGTACTTCATACCCAGATCGCCGAACAGTTCCTGCGGGCTCACCGCGTCCTTGATCCCGGCCTTGAGCGCGTGGACCATCGAGTAGGCCGAATCCCCCACGGCGGGAATGCTTTTCAGGATGCGTTTGCCGGTGTCGAGGGCGTGCTCGTAGGCGGGCTGGGTGCGCAGGGCGGTGAGCCGGTCGGCCAGGCCGCCGATGGTGGGGGCGTAGGAGCGGCCGTTGTCGTTGACCACGACCACCACGGGACGGTCGGGGGCACCGGCGATGTTGTTGAGGGCCTCCCAGCACATGCCGCCGGTGAGCGCGCCGTCACCGACTACCGCGACGACGGTGCGGTTGCGGTCGGTCAGCGAGAAGGCCTTGGCCAGGCCGTCGGCATAGGACAGGGCGGCCGAGGCGTGCGAGGACTCGACCCAGTCGTGCTCGCTCTCGGTGCGGCTCGGGTAGCCGGACAGGCCGTCGCGCATGCGCAGCGAGTCGAAGCGGTCCTTGCGGCCGGTGAGGATCTTGTGGACGTAGGCCTGGTGACCGGTGTCGAAGATCAGCGGGTCGGCCGGGGAGTCGAACACACGGTGTAGCGCGATGGTCAGCTCGACGACACCTAGGTTGGGGCCGAGGTGCCCTCCGGTGGCGGCGACCTTCTGCACGAGGAACTCGCGGATCTCCTCCGCCAGTTCGCGCAGTTGCGGCACGCTCAGCCGGCGCAGATCTTCGGGTGAATCCACCCGCGACAGCACTCCCACCTGACCTCGCTCCCTCCGGACAACATCACTGATGCGCCCAGTGTATTTGTCCGCGCGACCGGCCCCGGTCCGCGGGCCCTTGCGCGCGTCCCGCGACCGCGCGCGAGCGGGAGACCTACAGTTGCGCTGTGGCCGAACCGCAGGGTGTTGCGCGCACGATCGACCCGGGTGTGGTGGCGGGAATGCTCGACGAGGTGTACGCGGCCTGCCGCGCGGACACCTCGGGCTCCCCCGCCGACTACATCCCCGAGCTGGCCGCGGTCGACCCCGACGCGTTCGGGCTGTGCCTGGCCACCGCCGACGGGCTGGTCTACCGGGTGGGCAGCACCGACACCGGGTTCACCATCCAGTCGATCTCCAAACCGTTCACCTATGCCCTGGCACTCGCCGACAACGGGATCGACGGGGTCGCCGCGCACATCGACGTCGAGCCATCGGGTGAGCCGTTCAACGAGATCAGCCTGGAGCCCGACACCCAGCGGCCGAGCAATCCGATGATCAACTCCGGGGCGATCACGGCGGCCTCGCTGATCCACGGGCGCGACGCCGAGGAGAAGTTCGAGCGCGTTCGCCGCAGCTACTCCCGGTTCGCGGGGCGCGAGCTGCGGATGGACCCGGCGGTGTACGAGTCGGAGGCGCGCACGGGGTATCGCAATCGCGCGATCGGGTACATGCTGCGCTCGGTCGGGATTCTCGACGTCGATCCCGACGACGCGGTGGACCGGTACTTCCGGCAGTGCTCGCTCGAGGTGACCTGCGAGGACCTGGCGGTGATGGCGGCGACGCTGGCCGACAACGGGGTCAACCCGAGGACCAGGGAGCGTGCGCTGTCGGCGCCGATGACCGAGCGGGTGCTCAGCGTGATGACGACCTGCGGCATGTACAACGCGGCGGGCGACTGGGTGACGACGGTGGGCCTGCCCGCCAAGAGCGGCGTCGGCGGCGGGATCATCGCGGTGCTGCCGGGGCAGCTGGGGATCTCGGTGTACTCGCCGCGGCTGGACTCGCACGGCAACAGCGTGCGCGGGGTGGCCGCCTGCCGGGAGCTCTCGCGTCGGCTCGAACTGCACTTCTGCCATGTGACCCGCTCGGCGCGCACCGCGATCCGCGCCGACTACTCGGTGGCGCAGGTGCCCTCGCGGCTGCGGCGCCCGGCCGAGGACGCCCGGCTGCTCGACGCGCACGGCGACCGGGCCCGGGTCTGCGAACTCCACGGTGACCTGCTGTTCTCCGGTGCCGAGCGGGCCGTGCGGGCCATCGAGGCCAAGGCGGGTTCGCTCGACGCGCTGGTGATCGACCTGCGCCGGGTCGGTGACGTGAGCGCGGTGGCCCGCGAGATGCTGGAGAAGCTGCAGGCCACGCTGGTGGGCCGGGACATCCGGGTGGCGCTGGTGGACCCGGAGGCCAAGCTCGGGCACGAAGTGTCCAGCCTCGATCCCAAGGACCCGCGCGGGCGGGTGTTCATCGACCGCGACACCGCGACCGAATGGTGCGAGGACATCGTCCTGGACCGCTTGCGGCCCGCCGGGGCGCAAGCGCACCGGTCGCTCACGCTCGACGAACATCCACTGCTCGCCGGGCTGGACCGGGACGACCGGGAACGGCTCGTCCAGGACTTCGAGTGCCGCACGCTGGCGCGCGGGGAAGTGATCGCCGAGCGCGGTGACGCGCGTTCGGGGCTGTATCTGATCCTGGACGGGCGGGTGCGGATGACCTTCGCGGGCACCGACGGGCACGCGCACCGGCTGGTGACGCTGTCGGTGGGGATGTCGTTCGGGGAGATCCCGCTGCTGCTCGGGGAGGCGTTCGTCAACGATGTCGTCACCGAGACGACGGTGCGGGTGGCGGTGCTGAGCCCGGCCGCCTTCGACGCGCTGGCCGCGGATCATCCGCAGCTGAAGCTGGCATTGTTGCAGCGGCTGGCGGCGGGCGCGTACGCGCAGATGGACGCGGCGCTGCGGACGTTGTCGGGCAATGCGAGCAACTACTGAGTCCGGGCGGCGGAACCCGGGGCGGGCGTGGGACGTTGGGCAGCACAGGATCGTTTCGACCGACGGGAGCAGCGCGTGGGCAAGAATTCCTGGCAGGCGAGCGTCACGATGTTCGGACGCGGCACGGTGCGCGCGGTCCCGGATCTGATCCGGGTCACGCTGTCGGTCGAGTCGCGCGCCGCGACGGTCGCGGCCGCCTACGACCGCGCGGGTGAGCGCGTGAACGCGGTGGTGGCGGCGCTACGCGCGGCGGGGGTGGGCGACGCGGACATGGCCACGAGTGGGTTGAGTGTGCGCACCGAGACCGTCTACACCGACAACGGGCGCACCGAGATCACCGGCTATCTGGCCACCACCGGGCTGAGTGTGGCGCTGTGCGAGAGCACCGAGCCGGCGCGGGCAGTGGCCGCGGCGGTGACCGCGGGCGGCGACGATGTCCGGCTCGGCGGGCTGACCAGGACGATCGCCGATCCGGAGCCGCTGCTCGCGCAGGCGCGCGATGCCGCCTTCGACGAGGCGAAGACCAAGGCCGAGCAGTACGCGGCCAGGGCGGGCATCGCGCTGGGCGCGGTCGTGCGGATCGTCGAGGACACCGGGTCCGCTCCCCCACGCGCCTACGAGATCGCCGGCGACATGGCGCCGATGCGGATGGCCGCCAGCAGTTCCCCGGTGCCGGTGGTGCCGGGCGAGACCGAGATCGGGGCGACGGTGCAGGTCACCTGGGCGCTGGACTGAATCGGCAGGGCGGAATCCACCGCACGGGGCGCCCCCGCTGCTGTAGCGCATGGTGTGTCGGCAGTCGCCCGGCGGCGTTCGTCAGCGGTCGAGCAATGCCACGCATTCCACGTGGTGGGTGCCGGGGAAGGCGTCGAAGGCGCGCAGCTCGGCCAGGTGGTAGCCGGCGTCCAGATACAGGCCGAGGTCGCGGGCGAACGAGGCCGGGTCGCAGCCGATGTGGATGATGCGGCGCGGGTCGGCGTCGGCGACGGCGGCGACCACTTCCTTGCCCGCGCCCGCGCGCGGCGGGTCGAGGACGACGACCTCGGGGGTGCCGGTGGCGGCACGGGCCCAGCGTTCGACCCGGTCGGTGCGCAGTTCGAGCCAGGGCAGGTCGCGCAGGGCGGCGGTGCCGTCGGCGACGGCGCCACGGGCGGATTCCACCGCGGCGATCGCGCCGGTCTGCCCGGTCTGCTCGGCCAGGCGGGCGGCGAACACGCCGACACCGCTGTAGAGATCCCAACCGGAACCGCCGGGGGCCAGGCCCGACCAGTCGGCGACGAGGTCGGAATAGCATTGCGCGGCACGGTGATGCGCCTGCCAGAAGCCGGTCGCGGCGAGTTCCCAGCGTCTGCCCGCCACGTATTCCACCGCGCGGCCGGTGCCCGCCAGCACCCATTCCTCGCGCGGGGCGTTAGTGGCCGACTTGCGGGCCGCGGCGCGGTCGCGGATCGCGCCGTGGTCGTCGCGCGCGGGGGCGCCGGAGTGGCGGCGGCGGGCCGGATGCTGCCCGCGGCCGCGGGTCGCACCGCGCGGGGTGGCCGGGCGGCCGCCGGGACGGGTGATGTCGTCGGCGGCGGCCAATTCCACGATGTGGCGCACGCCGTCGCCGTCGACGGCGACGACCAGGTCGCTGCCGGGGGTCCAGGCGCGGTCGGCGATGCCGTCGAGGGCACCCGCGACCGGCTGCGGGCAGCGCAGGTCGGGCAGGACGGCGGTGCTGCGGTAACGGTGCACGCCGGCGCGGCCCGCGTCGTCGACGACCAGGCGCACCCGGGTGCGCCAGCCGCCGGTCACCGCGGGGTCCGCGCCCGCGATCGGCTCCACGGCGAACTCGGGTTCGATACCGGCCAGCCTGCGCAGTTGCTCGGCCACGACCGCGGTCTTGAGCGCGCGCTGGGCGGCGGGGGTGGCGAAGGAGAAATCGCAGCAGCCCGCGCCGCCGGGGCCCGAGACCGGGCAGGTGGCGGGAACGCGGTCCGGGGACGCCTCGATGATCTCGACGGCGTCGGCGCGGCAGAACGAGCCGCCGCGGTCCTCGGTGACCCGCGCGCGCACCAGCTCGCCGGGCAGGCCGTGGCGCACGAACACCACGCGGCCCTCGTGCCGTCCGACACAGAATCCGCCGTGGCCGGGTGGGCCCAGCCGGATCTCGAATTCCTGTCCGCGCCAGTCACTCACGAGGGGTACCTGCTCACTGTCTCGACCTGCGCGCGGCTCATCCGCGACGACCCGGCTCTTCGAATCCCCGGCGCACCGAACCCGGCGCGTTGCCCTCGGCGGCCTGCTTGGCCCGGGTGGAGGAACTGAGCTGCCAGGGCACGCTCGTCACCATCACACCGGGTTCGAACAGCAGCCTGCCCTTGAGCCGCAGGGCCGACTGGTTGTGCAGCACCTGCTCCCACCAGTGGCCGACCACGTACTCGGGGATGAACACGGTGACCACATCGCGGGGGGCGTCCTTGCGGACCCGTTTGACGTATTCCAGCACCGGCTTGGTGATCTCGCGATACGGCGATTCGATCACCTTCAGCGGCACGTTGATCTCGCTGTTCTCCCACTCGCGCACCAGCCTGCGGGTGTCGGCGTCGTCGACGTTGACCGTGATCGCCTCGAGCGTGTCGGGCCGGGTGGCCCTGGCGTAGGCCAGCGCGCGGCGGGTGGGCAGGTGCAGCTTGGAGACCAGCACGATGGAGTGGGTACGGCTGGGCAGCACGCCGTCCCAGTCGGATTCGTCGAGCTCGCGCGAGACCGAGTCGTAGTGGCGGCGGATCAGTTTCATCACCACGAAGATGGCCACCATGGTCGCGATGGCGATGTAGGCGCCGGCGAAGAACTTGGTGATCAGCACGATCACCAGGACCGCGCCGGTGGCGGTGAGGCCGATGGCGTTGATCACCCGCGAGCGCTTCATCTTCGCGCGCACCGCGGGATCGGTCTCGGTGCGCAGCAGCCGGGTCCAGTGCCGCAGCATGCCGGTCTGGCTCAGCACGAACGAGACGAACACGCCCACGATGTAGAGCTGGATGAGCTTGGTCACCTCGGCGCCGAAGAGCACCACGAACGCGATCGCCGCGCCGGCCAGGAACAGGATGCCGTTGGAGAAGGCCAGCCGGTCGCCGCGGGTGTGCAGCTGCCGGGGCAGGTAGCGGTCCTGGGCCAGGATCGAACCCAGCACCGGGAAACCGTTGAACGCGGTGTTGGCCGCGAGCACCAGGATCAACGCGGTGACGATGGTGATGAAGAAGAACCCGATCGGGAACCCGTGGAACACGGCCTCGGCCAGCTGCGCGATGAGGGTCTTCTGGTGGTAGTCGGCCGGGGCGCCGACCAGGTGCGCGGTGTCGTGGGCGTAGACGATGCCGATCTTCTGGGCCAGGATGATGATGCCCATGAGCAGCACGATCGCGATGGTGCCCAGCATCAGCAGGGTGGTCGCGGCATTGCGCGACTTGGGCTTGCGAAAAGCGGGCACCCCGTTGCTGATGGCCTCCACACCGGTCAGCGCGGCACAGCCGGAGGAGAACGAGCGCGCGATCAGGAAGGCGAAGGCCAGCCCGTAGAGGTGCTCGTTCTCGGCCTCGAGCCCGAAACCGGCGGACACGGCGTGGATGTCGTCGCCGAGGACATAGATCCGGAACAGGCCCCAGCCCAGCATCACGGCCATGCCGATGATGAAGGCGTAGGTGGGAATGGCGAAGGCCTTGCCGGATTCGCGCACGCCGCGCAGGTTGATCGCGGTGAGCACGGCGATGGCGACCACCGCGAACAGCACCTTGTGCGTGGCGACGAACGGGATGGCCGAGCCGATGTTGGAGGCGGCCGAGGAGATCGAGACGGCCACGGTGAGCACGTAGTCGACCAGCAGCGCGCTGCCGACCGTGAGACCCGCGTTGGGGCCCAGGTTCTTCGTCGCGACCTCGTAGTCACCGCCGCCGGACGGATAGGCGTGCACGTTCTGCCGATAGCTGGCGACCACCACGGCCATCACCAGCGCCACCGCCAGACCCACCCACGGCGCGTACACGTAGGCCGAGATGCCCGCCGCCGACAGCACCAGGAAGATCTCCTCCGGCGCGTAGGCCACCGACGACATCGCGTCGGAGGCGAACACCGGAAGAGCGATACGCTTGGGCAACAGCGTGTGGCCGAGCGAATCGCTGCGGAACGGCCTGCCCAGCAGCACACGCTTGGCTGCCGTCGTCAACTTGGACACCGGGGTCAGCATAGAGGAGTTGATCGGTCCCCTCGCGCGCACGCCACCGGGCCGCGACGGCGGCGTGGCGCGGGTTTGCGCCGTGGCGGCGAGGGGAAAATGGGCGAAGGGAGGACCGGCGGGTACGGTCCTTGCCGGACGTGCCACTGCGGTGGCCAAGGAACGAGGGTGCACGGTGTACGTAGTGATCATGGGGTGCGGGCGGGTCGGTTCGTCGCTGGCGCGGGCCCTGGTCCGGGTCGGGCACGACGTGACGGTGATCGATCGCGATCCCAGTGCGTTCCGGCGGCTGGGTGAGGGTTTCCCCGGCCAGGAGGTGATCGGGGTCGGCTTCGACCGGGATGTGCTCACCCGCGCGGGCATCGAACGCGCCGACGCGTTCGCCGCGGTGTCCTCCGGCGACAACTCCAACATCATCTCGGCGCGGGTGGCCCGCGAGATGTTCGGCGTGGAGCGGGTCGTCGCGCGGATCTACGACGCCAAGCGCGCCGAGGTCTACGAGCGCCTGGGCATCCCCACGATCGCGACCGTGCCCTGGACCACCGACCGGTTCCTGCGCACCCTGATCGGCGACAACTCCACCACCACCTGGCGCGAGCCGACCGGCGCGGTGGCCATCACCCAGCTGACCCTGCACGAGGAGTGGTCCGGGCGCACCGTGCGTGACGTCGAACGCGATCTCGGCGTACGGGTGGCGTTCCTGCTGCGCTTCGGGCGGGGCGTGCTGCCCGACTCCAAGACGATCGTGCAGGCCGACGACGTGGTCTATGTCGCGGCCACCTCCGGCAGTGTCGGTGAGATCGTGGCACTGGCCGCCAAGCCCCCCGTGAGCGAGGACTGAACATGAAGGTGGCCATCGCCGGAGCGGGCGCGGTCGGGCGTTCGATCGCCAGGGAACTGTTGCGCGGCGGGCATCGGGTGATGCTGCTGGAACGTCAGCTCGACCACATCGACCCGGCCGCCATCCCCGACGCCATCTGGGTGCACGCCGACGCCTGCGAGCTCGCGCTGCTGGAGAACGCCGGGCTCGAAACCTACGAGGTGGTCATCGCGGCCACCGGCGACGACAAGGCGAATCTGGTGCACAGCCTGCTCGCCAAGACCGAGTTCGGGGTGCGCCGGGTGGTGGCGCGGGTCAACGATCCGCGCAACGAGTGGCTCTTCGACGAGGCGTGGGGTGTCGATGTCGCGGTGTCGACCCCGCGGCTGCTGGCCTCGCTGGTCGAGGAGGCCGTGTCGGTGGGTGATCTGGTGCGGCTGATGACACTGCGCCAGGGCCAGGCCAACCTGGTGGAGATCACCCTGCCCGCCGACACCCAGCTGGCGGGCAAGCCGGTGCGCACCTTGCGCATGCCGCGCGACACCGCGCTGGTGACGATCCTGCGCGGCGGGCGGGTCATCGTGCCCCAGCCCGACGACCCGTTCGAGGGTGAGGACGAGCTGCTGTTCGTCACCTCGGTGGAGGCCGAGGAGGACCTGCGCCTGGCGCTGGCCGGGCACGGCATCCGGCCCTGACTCAGGCGGTCTTCAGCTCCGCGCGCAGCTTGTTGAGCGCGCGGTGCTGCATCACCCGCACCACACCGGGGCTGGTGCCGATGGCCTCGGCGGTCTGCGCGGCGCTCCAGCCGAGCACGATCCGCATGACCAGCACCTCGCGGTGGTTGGGGGCCAGCACCTTCATCAGTTCGTGGGTGGCGGCGCGGCGCTCGAAGGCCATCGCCCACTCCTCCGGACCCGCGGCGCCGCTGGCGGTGTCGGGCAGATCGGCCATCGGATAGGCGACGTGCTTGCCGCGGCGGAACGCGTCGGAGACCTTGTTGGCGGCGATGCCGTAGACGAAGGCCAGGAACGACTTGCCCTGATCGCGGTAGCGCGGGATGGCGGTGACGGTGGCCATCAGCACTTCCTGGGTGACGTCGTCGGCGGTGACGGTGAGATGGCCGGTGGCGCCCATCCGTGCCGAGCAGTAGCGGCGCACCAGCGGGTGGACCAGGCGCACGATCTCGGCGACGGCCTCGCGGTCACCGCGCGCGGCCGCGCCGATGTGGACCTCGAGTTCGGCGGCGACCCGCTTGCTCTCCGACAGCACGGGGGTGGTGCTCTTGGCTGCGCCGGACGGTCGGTGCTCGGAAGCCATCATGGTCGCCGGTCCTCTCACGATCAGTGCGTTGTTGTCCTACGCATTGATCGTGCGCCGGGAGACCGGCCGGAACCAGGCACCCCAGGGTGGGTACTGCCCCACCTCCGGCGGCGATTCGGTTACTTGGGTGTGGGCGCGGAATCGGTTCCGGCGCCGGACTTGTCGACCGGGAGGTGCCCGGCCCGGCGCACCGCCCAGACGGTGACGACCAGCGCCACCGCGGTCAGCGGCCAACCCATCGCGATGCGGGCCACGGCCAGCCAGGTGGTGTGGTCGGTGTCGTAGAGCTGCGACTGCACCAGGTAGCGGGCGCCGAAGACGACCACCCAGACCACGGTGGCCAGGTTGTAGAGCTTGCGCACGCGCGGGTCGTCGCGCCAGGCGCTGCCGTGTCCGTTGAGCGCGCCCCAGATCACCCCGACCAGCGGGCGCCGGATGAGGATCGACAGCGCGAACAGCCCCGCGTAGATCAGGCTGGTGTAGATGCCGAACAGGAAGAAGCCCTTGGCCTCGCCCATCCGGTAGGCGATGAACGCGCAGACACCGACCCCGAGGAACCCGGAGATGGCGGGCTGGACGGGATCGTGGCGCACCAGGCGCCAGATCAGCACGGCCGCCGCGACACCGAGCGCGGCCCAGATGGCGGCGGTGAGCCCGGCGAGGGTGTTCACCGGCACGAAGACCAGGACCGGGAGGGTGGAGTAGATCAGTCCGCTGAAGCCGCCGAGCTGCTCGAGCAGGGTCTGTTCGGCCTGCTCGACCTCGGTGTCGGTGTCCGGGTCGACCGGATCAGCGGTGGCCACGGGCAGCACCACGGTCGATTCGGGGTCCGCGGGCACGCGGTAGTCGTCGCTGGAGGGCATACGTCAGCTGTTCCCGCGCAATTCGTAGTAGGGGTTGAAGATCACTTTGCGGCCGTCGCGGTCGCCCACTCGGCCGCGGACCAGGATGCGCCTGCCCGGTTCGATCCCGGGAATGCGCCTGCGCCCGATCCAGACCAGGGTGATCGCGTCGGTGCCGTCGAAGAACTCGGCCTGCACGGTCGCACCCGCGGCCTTCGGACACGCCTCGACGCTGCGGAGCCTGCCGAGGATGGTGGCTTCCTCGCCGCGACAACAATCCGCGGCGCGCCGGGCACCGGAGGCGTCGGCGGTCTCCGCCAGCTCCTCGGCGTCGAGCTCGCCGATATCGGCGGTGAGACGGCGGCCCAGCCGACGGAAATATCCCGAGTCCGGACCTGATCCCGACCTGGCTGACGACATGACACGCTTCTCCCGCTAGTTGGCCGTACACCGCCACTGTAGATGGGCAAACGGTCGGCCGCTACGCTCGGCCTGTGTTGCGCACCCCACCCCAGGTCACCGTGGTCGCCCTGCCCGGAACCGGCTCCGACGCCGATTTCGCCGCCCGCGCTTTCGGACCGGCCGCAGCCGCGCGCGGATGGGCGTTGCACGCCGTGGAACCGGACCCCCAGGCCGTGATCGCGAGCTACACGGCGGCTTTGGATGCCGCCGCGGCACGCGGTCCCGTCCTGGCCGCGGGGATCTCCCTCGGCGCCGCGGTGGCGCTCGACTGGGCAGCCGAACACCCGGCCGCGGCGGTCGGTGTCATCGCCGGATTACCCGCCTGGACCGGCGCCGAAACCGCCGCCTGCCCCGCCGCGCTCAGCGCCGCGGTTACCGCGGAGCAACTGCGCGCCGACGGCCTCGAGGGTGTGATCGCGCGGATGCGCGCGTCGAGCCCACCCTGGCTGGCCGCCGCCCTCACCCAGTCCTGGCGTGGACAGTGGCCCCACCTCCCCCGGGCCCTCGACGAGGCCGCCGCCTACCGCTGGCCCGAACTCGACCACCTGGCGAGCACGCGCACACCGGTCGCCGTGGTGGGCGCGACCGACGACCCCGTCCACCCCATCGCCATCGCGGAACAGTGGGCAGACACCCTTCCACTGGCCGACCTGGCCAGAGTGACCCTGGACGAACTGGGCGAGAACCCGGCAGTCCTCGGGAACACCGGCTTCGCCGCACTCGAACACCTGACCAGGAACGCCTCTACCGTCCAACAGATTTCGCAAGCACACGGGTAACTCACCGGGTACGCCCAGAACCCACCCCGAGACCACCCGCTGGCCCGCCGGCATACCCCACCCCCTCCCCACGACCGGCAAAAGTCGCGGGGAGGCGGACGAGCCGCGGGGCAGCTAGTTCAGGCCCAGTTGCTGCATCGCCGAACCGTCCGCACCGCGACGCGGCTCGTCCGGGAGCTGCGGCGGCAGCGCCGAGGCGGGCGGTGTCGCAGCCGCGGCGGCCTGGGCGGCCAGGGCCTGCTGCTGGGCCAGCACCTGCTGCTGATGGGCCGCGGCGAGCTGTTCGGCCAGTTCCTGCGGCAGCACCACGGGCAGCGGGTCGCGGACCGGCAGCGGTTCGGTGCCGCGGCGCACGACGGCGTCGGCGAGCACGGCGCGGGCCGCGGTGATCAGCGGGCTGCGATCGTCGACGGCGCCCGAGGGGCCCGCGGCGACCAGGCGGATCATCCAGCGCGGTCCGTCGACACCGATGAAGCGCAGGTCGGCGCCCTCGGTGACGGCCTTGACCTCGCGTCCCCACGGGCCCTTCTCCACCGCGACGCTCGCGCCGTCACCGCGCAGCGATTCGGCCAGGTCCGCGGCCACCGTGCGCCACTGCCCGGCCGACTTCGGCGCGGCATAGGCCGCGACGGTGAGCCTGCCGTGCTCGGTGGCCAGGTGCACCGCCTGGGGCGTGCCGTCGGGACTCATCTCCACCTGGAGCTGGCCGCCCTGGGGCACCGGGATGAGGACCGACCCGAGATCGAGGCGCTGGGCGACGACCTCGTCGGTGACCTCGCTGATGTCGTAGGGGCCTGCCGCGGCGTCGGGCGCGTGATCGAAATTGCCGTAGATGCGCTCGTCGGTCGGGGCGTCGTCGAAGTCCAGGTGCGCGAAGTCGGGGCGCGGGAATTCGTCGGTGTCGTACTCGTCCTCGTCGTAGCCGTCGTCATAGGCGTCGTCGAGGTAGTTCTCGTCGTCGTAGGCCGCGTCGTAGGCGGGCTGCTCCTCGCGCGGAGCGCGCTTCTTCTTCCCGAACAGACCCATTACGCCTCCTCACCGGTCAGGCTCGCGTGCCCGCCGCTGGACCCGTATCCGCCTGCGCCGCGGGCGGTCTCGTCGAGATCGTCGACCTCGGCGAAATCGACCAGCTCGACGCGCTGCACCAGCAGCTGCGCGATGCGGTCCCCGCGGCGCAGCTCGATGGCCGTGCGCGGGTCGTGGTTGATCAGGCACACCTTGATCTCGCCGCGGTAGCCCGCGTCGACGGTGCCCGGGGTGTTGACCACCGACAGGCCGGCCTTGGCGGCGAGGCCCGATCGGGGGTGGATCAGGCCGACCGTGCCGACCGGGAGCGCGATCGCGATCCCGGTGCCGACCAGCACTCGCTCGCCCGGTTCGATGATCACGTCTTCGGTGGTACAGAGATCGACGCCCGCGTCACCCGGATGGGCACGCGTCGGCACGGGGATGCCGGGATCGAGCCGCCGCAGCGGAATCGGTGCAAGTGCGTTCACATCGGTCGAGCCTACGCGTTGCAGCGCCCGACCTTGCGATTAGCGTCCCGGCGCGGTGGCTTACTCTGGACGGGTGCCCGACCAGCCCCACGCAGCGACCACAGACACCGACCGGCCCGCGCCGTCCGCGCAGCGCCCGTCGCCCTATCGGGAGCGGTTGTGGGTGCCGCTGTGGTGGTGGCCGATCGGCTTCGCGATCGCCGGACTGCTGGCCGCCGAGATCCACATGGGCGCCCCGGGCGTGCGTGCCTGGTTGCCGTATGTGCTGCTCGCGCCGGTGCCGGTCTGGATTCTGTTGTGGATGAGCAGGCATCGCCTGGAGGTCACCGTGACGCCGGAGGGCGCCGCGGAGTTGCGCGTCGACCGGGCTCATCTGCCGGTGAGCTTCGTCGCGCGCGCGGCGGCCGTCGCACCGACGGCCAAGAGCGCGGCACTGGGTCGTCAGCTCGACCCCGCCGCCTATGTGCAGCACCGGGCCTGGATCGGTCCGATGGCGCTGCTGGTCCTCGACGACCCGGACGACCCGACGCCGTACTGGTTGGTCAGTACGCGCAGGCCGGACCGGGTTCTGGCCGCGCTCGGACTCCCGAGCGCGGGCTGACCCGTCGTTCTCGTCTAGGCGGCGCAGTCCATGCAGATGAGCTGACCACCCTTTTCGCTGGCCAGTCGGCTGCGATGGTGCACGAGGAAACAGCTGGAGCAGGTGAACTCGTCGGCCTGCTTCGGGATCACCCGAACGCTGAGCACTTCCTCGGACAGGTCCGCGCCGGGAAGCTCGAACGATTCCGCTGTATCGGACTCGTCGATGTCCACGACGGCGGACTGCGCCTCGTTGCGGCGGGCCTTCAGCTCCTCGAGCGAATCCTCCGACACTTCGTCGGATTCGGTGCGCCGCGGTGCGTCATAGTCGGTTGCCATGTCGTCTTCCCCTCAGTCCTTACTCCGTATATCCCGGATCAGTGCGATTGCCGTACCCCGTGAGGGTCCGGCGTTCGTACCGCCCCGCCGGTGGTGCACCTCACACGTACACCGGCCGCCTATCAGCGCCGATCTGCGAGGATCAACTCCGACAGCGTTCGGTTAACGCAGGACATGCCCTTGTTGTTCCCGCGACCGATCACCGTTTCACCGGTGATTATTCGATCTGGGCGGGCAGACAATAGCGGACCTACGGACAAATGTCGCAATCAAAACCCGGCCGAGTCGAAACCGACGACGAATCTTCACCTCGCGGGAAACTCGCCGAGACATCCCGCACTCACGCACCCGCGCCGGACTCGTAGAGTGAGCGCGTGGTTTCACTGATCACCGAAGGCAGCGCGACCGATCGCGACGGCAACCCCTTCCCGCGGCGGCGGCCCGAGCTCTGGCTCGTGCTCGTCCTCGTGCTGGCTCTGCTCAGCTTGTTCGTCTGGATCACGGCGTTTCGCACCCATGACGACAGCAACGAGCCGATGGCCTGCAACGCGCCGAGCACACCGACCGGAACGAGCGCGCCCCAGCCCGCGCCGCTGGGTTCGCGGGTGAGCCCGTCGCGCCTGGACAGCGTCGACCCGGCCGCCCTGTCGGAGTCGAAGGTGCGCGTCTTCAACGCCAACGGCCAGAGCGGACAGGCCGGTCACATCGCCTCGGCTCTGGGCGACCTGGGCTTCGCCGGCGCGCCGGGGACACAGGTCGGTAACGATCCGGTCTACGTCAACGGCGACCTCACCTGCACCGGCCAGATCCGCTTCGGCGTCAACGGCAGGCCCGCCGCGGCCTCGGTGCAGCTGGTGGCCCCGTGCGCCGAGCTGATCGAGGACTCGCGCACCGACGACACCGTGGACCTGGTGCTCGGCGTCGCCTTCGGCGAATCGCTGCGGCCCGGCGCCGACGCCGAAGAGGTGCTGCGCTCGCTGAAGAACCTCGCGCCGGGCTCGAGTTCGTCCTCCATCGATCCCGACCTGCTCGAGGCCGCGCGCACCGTCTCCTGCTGAGGCGGCAGGCGGTTCAGTCCGGCAGCGGGGTGAACGCGCCCGCTCGCTCGAGCACGGTGGTCAGCGCGTCCGCCACCCCCGGCGCGGCCACCACGGTCAGCTCCCCCTCGGCCCCACCGACGGTGACCGCGGGGACCCGCACCACCGCACCGGCCTCGGCCGCGATCAGGGCACCGGCGGCCCAGTCCCAGGCATTGAGGCCGTGCTCGTAGTAGGCGTCGAGCCTGCCCGCGGCGACATGGCACAGATCCATCGCCGCCGCGCCGAGCCTGCGGATGTCACGGATCCGCGGCAGCACCTCGGAGAGCACCCGGGCCTGGCTCGCGCGCCGGGCCCGGCCGTAGGCGAAGCCGGTGCCGACCAGTGCGACGTCGAGGGAGTCCTCGGTGGCACAGGCCAGCGTGGTGACGGTGCCGTCGGCCCGCACCGAGCGCGCGCCGCCGCCGCGCACGGCGCTGTAGGTGGTCGCGGCGGCCACGTCGACGACCGCGCCGGCCACCGGCTCCCCGTCGCGCACCGCGGCCACCGAGACCGCGTAGCCGGGCAGGCCGTAGAGGAAGTTCACGGTGCCGTCGATCGGGTCGACGACCCAGGTGATCGCGCCCGCCGCGGTGGCGCCCACGTCGCCGCCGCCCTCCTCGCCGAGGATCGCGTCGGCGGGCCTGCGTTCGGCGAGCAGGCCGCGGATCAGCTGCTCGGATTCGGTGTCGACGACGGTGACCGGATCGGTCACGTGTCCCTTGGTGGTCACCGCCCCGTCGACCGGGCCGTCCGCGGCGAAGACCTGCGGCCTGCGGGCGCGCACGTGCGCGGCGGCGGCTTCGGCCAGTTCGACGGCCAGCAGCCGCAGCTGCTCGTCGTCGGCGGTGGCGGGAACGGTCGGGGCCGGGGATGCGGTGTAGTCGGGCACGACTCCATCGGATCACATGTCGCGGCGACGGTCGCCGGGAGTGACAACCGCTACTCTTTGTCAGGCACATCGACCGCGTCAGGCAAGGGGTTGCACCATGTCCGCTCGGGGGCACGCATTCGGCATCGATATCGGCGGTAGCGGGGTGAAGGGCGCGGAGGTGGACCTGTCCACCGGCCTGCTCACCCACGACCGCATCAAGATCGCCACGCCACAACCGTCCACACCCGAGGCGGTGGCCGCGGCCGTGGCCGAACTGGTGGCCAAGGCGCAGTGGGACGGCCCGGTCGGGCTGACCATGCCGTGCGTGGTGCTCGACGGCCACGCCAGGACCGCGGCCAACATCGACCAGGGCTGGATCGGCACCGACGCCCGCGCGCTGTTCTCCGCGGCGCTGGGCGGGCGCGCGGTGACGGTGGTCAACGATGCCGACGCGGCCGGGCTCGCCGAGGACCGCTACGGCTCGGCGCGCGATCTGCACGGGCTGACCATCGTGCTCACCTTCGGCACCGGCATCGGCTCGGCGCTGCTCTACAACGGCACCCTGGTGCCCAACTCCGAGCTCGGTCACCTGCTGGTCGGCGCGGCCGAGGCCGAGCATCTGGCCGCCGCCTCGATCAAGGATCGCGAGGAGCTCGACTACCCCGCCTGGGCGCGTCGCGTGAGCACGGTGCTCGGCACCATCGAGGACCTGTTCTGGCCGAAGGTGTTCATCGCCGGCGGCGGCATCAGCCGCGACCACGAGCAGTGGATCCCGTTGCTCACCAACCGAACTCCGGTGATTCCTGCTGTGTTGAAGAACACCGCGGGTATCGTCGGCGCTGCCATGGCCATCGATCAGGGCCTCGCGCCCTGACCCGCCACGACAGGCGGCGCAACGCCTGGGTGGCATCGTGCCGTGAGTACCCTGGTTGGATCGTTACAATGGAACACGTCCGGCGGTGAGCCGGTGAAACCTTCCGGCCGCGGCCGGTCGCGCTCGAGCCGGTGCTTCCGCCGGCCGCACCCGACCGACGCACCGCCGGTGCAACCCGACCGACCGCTCCGCCGGAAAATCACTCTGGCGTGACGCCGCACGAGACCGTCACGAAAGGGCGTACGTGGTAGCCACGAATACCCGTCAGACCGCCGACTCGGCCGACGCCGAGGCCGACGACGCCGCAACCCCGGCCAAGAAGGCTCCGGCCAAGAAGGCCGCCGCCAAGAAGGCTCCGGCGAAGAAGGCCGCTGCCAAGAAGGCTCCGGCGAAGAAGGCTGCCGCCAAGAAGGCTCCGGCGAAGAAAGCCGCCGCCAAGAAGGCGACCTCGGCCGAGGGTGGCGAGGAGCAGCTCGACGACGAGTCGATCGAACTCGACGACCTCGGCGATCTCGAGGTCTCCGAGGACGAGCTCACCGACGGCGACGCGCTGGTCGAGGAGGCCGCCGAGGACACCGCCGAAGCCGAGACCGAGACCGAGGAGCCCTCCGAGAAGGACAAGGCCTCCGGCGATTTCGTCTGGGACGAGGAGGAGTCCGAGGCGCTGCGGCAGGCCCGCAAGGACGCCGAGCTCACCGCCTCGGCCGACTCGGTGCGTGCCTACCTCAAGCAGATCGGCAAGGTCGCGCTGCTCAACGCGGAGGAGGAGGTCGAACTCGCCAAGCGGATCGAGGCGGGCCTGTTCGCCGCGGAGAAGATGCGCGAGTTCGCCGAGGCGGGCGAGAAGCTCTCGGTCACCACGCGCCGCGACTTCAACTGGATCGTGCGCGACGGCAACCGGGCCAAGAACCACCTGCTCGAGGCCAACCTGCGCCTGGTGGTCTCCCTCGCCAAGCGCTACACCGGCCGCGGCATGGCGTTCCTGGACCTGATCCAGGAGGGCAACCTGGGTCTGATCCGCGCGGTCGAGAAGTTCGACTACACCAAGGGTTACAAGTTCTCGACCTACGCGACGTGGTGGATCCGTCAGGCCATCACCCGCGCCATGGCCGACCAGGCCCGCACCATCCGCATCCCGGTGCACATGGTCGAGGTCATCAACAAGCTCGGCCGCATCCAGCGCGAGCTGCTCCAGGACCTGGGCCGCGAGCCCACGCCGGAGGAGCTGGCCAAGGAAATGGACATCACGCCGGAGAAGGTCCTCGAAATCCAGCAGTACGCGCGTGAGCCCATCTCGCTGGACCAGACCATCGGCGACGAGGGCGACAGCCAGCTCGGCGACTTCATCGAGGACTCCGAGGCCGTCGTCGCGGTCGACGCGGTGAGCTTCACCCTGCTGCAGGATCAGCTGCAGTCGGTGCTGGAGACGCTGTCCGAGCGTGAGGCGGGCGTGGTGCGGCTGCGCTTCGGCCTGACCGACGGTCAGCCGCGCACCCTCGACGAGATCGGCCAGGTCTACGGCGTGACGCGTGAGCGCATCCGCCAGATCGAGTCGAAGACGATGAGCAAGCTGCGCCACCCGAGCCGGTCGCAGGTGCTGCGCGACTACCTCGACTGAGTCGTCACTCGCGACGAGGCCCGCGTTCTCCCTCCGGGGAGGACGCGGGCCTCTTTTTATTTCCGGATGGACATTCCGAATGGTCTGTATTATCCAGCCACGCCCGACGGTAATCGTTTCGTGATCAACCCCACAGTGCTGTATTGCGCTGTGAGTGACGCGGATTCACGATCTTCACCGTATCGTCACAGGCGGCTTTTTCGTTCTACTGCTGCCGGTCTGCAGGACCGGCATTGAGGGTTTTCGCGGCGTGCTCGACATCTATCACTTCAGCTACGGCTGGATCACCCCCGTTCTCGCGTACTTCATGTCGGTCACCGGATGCCTGCTCGGGCTGCAGTGCGCCGCGCGCGGCCGCAACGCGACCGAGGGACGCACGGGCTGGCTCATCGGCGCGGCCGTGGCCATCGGCGGAACCGGCATCTGGGTCATGCATTTCATCGCCATGCTGGGCTTCACCATTCGGGGCGCCGACATCCGCTACGACATTCCGCTGACGCTCTTCAGCGCGGTGACCGCGATGGTCGTCGTCGGTATCGGGCTGTTCATGGTCAACAAGCCGCAGCCGACGCTGCGCTCGCTGCTGGGCGGCGGCACGATCGCGGGCCTTGGCGTGGGCACCATGCACTACACCGGCATGTACGCGATGAAATCGACCGCGACGCTGAGTTACGACGCGAGCACCGTGGCACTGTCGATGCTGATCGCGGTCGTCGCCTCGGTGGTGGCGCTGTGGTTCACCTTGCGCGTCAAGGGTTTCCTGGCGACCGTCGGTGCCGCGCTGATCATGGGCGTGGCCGTGTGCGGTATGCACTACACCGGCATGGCCGCGATGCACGCGCACTCCAACCACCATGCCGCCCCGCCCACCGGTGCCGGGGCGATGGATCTGCTCGCGCCGCTGATCGGCGTGAGCAGCATCGTCACCATGCTGGTGCTGATCAGCGTGAGCCTCACCGAGATCGAGAACGAGGAGGCGCTGCCGCGGATGTGGCTGACCTCCCGGCACCAGCCGCGCCCGGCCCGCCGGACCCCCTCGGCACCGCCTGCCGACACGCGGATCACCCCGCCCGCCGCGGCCCGGGCCGCGCAGCCCGCCATGGCCCGGGCTCCACAGCCCACGGCCCCGCGTCCCGCGTCCACCACACCGGTGACACCGGGCGGCGAGCCGATCGAGTACCGCACCGAGGAACTGGTCTACGACGGGGCGGGCGCCTGGCCGCGCCGGGTCGTGGACTGATCACACCGGCGCCGAACCCGCACGGCGACGGGTGAATTCGACCACCGGTTCGACGATCCTGGCGGCGACCGGTCCCAGGATCGCCATCAGCAGCACATAGGCGGAGGCGAGCGCGGCCAGGCGCGCGTCGGCGGTGCCGTAGCCGACCGCCAAGCCGGCGATGACGATGGAGAACTCGCCGCGCGCCACCAGCGCCGCGCCCGCCCTGGCCCGGCCCATCGTGCCGATGCCCTGCCTGCCCGCCGCCCACCAGCCGACGGCCAGCTTGGTGGCCGAGGTGACCACCGCCAGCAGCACCGCCCACCCGAACACCGGTGGGACCGCGCCCGGATCGATGGACAGGCCGAAGGCCACGAAGAACAGCGCGGCGAACAGGTCGCGCAGCGGTTCGAGCACCTTGGTGGCCTCGTGCGCGGTGGACCCCGAGATGGCGATGCCGAGCAGGAACGCCCCGACCGCGGCGGAGACGTTGAGCGCCGAGGCCGCCCCGGCCACCAGCAGCGCCGAGCCGAGCAGTTGCAGCAGGAACACCTCGCGGTCGGCGCTGTCGAGCACCGCCGAGACCACTCGCCCGAACCGCAGCGCCACCACCAGCACCACGGTGATGGTGGCCAGCGCGATCGCCAGCGACACCAGCCCGCTGAGCAGGCTCAGCCCCGCCAGCATCATGGTGAGGACCGGCAGGTAGACCGCCATGGCGAGGTCCTCGAACACCAGGATCGACAGCACCACCGGGGTCTCGCGGTTGCCGAGCCTGCCCAGGTCGTCGAGCACCTTGGCGACGATCCCCGACGACGAGATGTAGGTGACCCCGCCCAGCACCACCGCGCCGACCGCGCCCCAGCCCAGGATCAGCGCCACCGCCGCGCCGGGCAGCGCATTGGCCACCAGGTCCAGCACTCCGGCGGCCCAGGAGCGCCGCAGGCCGGTCATCAGCTCGGGGCCGGTGTACTCCAGCCCGAGCAGCAGCAACAGCAGCACGACGCCGATCTCGGAGGCGAGATGACCGAACTCGGTGGCGGCGTCGAAGTCGATGAACCCACCCTGCCCGAAGGCGAGCCCGCCCAGCAGATACAGCGGGATCGGCGACATCCCGAACCGGCCCGCCACCCGACCGCACACACCCAGCGCACACAGGATCACACCGAGCTCGACCAGAGCCAGTGCCTGCGAGGTCACGGCGGTCAGCCGTGGGTGAGGATCTTCGCGGCCGCGTCCAGGCCGTCCGGCGTCCCGACGACGACGAGCAGATCGCCTTCGGTGAAGGTGAAGTCGGGGCCGGGCGAGGGGTGCAGCTGACCTGCCCGCATCACCGCCACGATCGAGGTCTTGGTGCGGGTGCGCATCCCGGTCTCACCGAGAGTGCGCCCGGCATAGGGTGATTCGTCGTGGACCGCGAGCTGGCGGGTGGTGATGCCGGGCAGGTCGCGATGGTCGTCGTTGAGTTTGGCGACCAGTTGCGGTGCGCCGAGCAGGTTGGCCAGCACCGACGCCTCGTCGGTGGACAGCGGCACCTGGGCGGCGATGGCGTCGGGGTCCTCGGGCTTGGACACGATCAGGTCGATGTCGCCGTCGCGGTGCGCGACGACCCCGACGCGGCGACCCGACCTGACCTCGAAATCCTTGCGCACTCCGATTCCCGGTAGCGCTGTGACGTCGACGTTCACCCCGTCCAGCGTAGTCGCGCCCGCTCCCGGATGTGGCCTACGCCACTGTGCCGCGCCGGGGCGTGCCGAACTCGCCCTCCGGACCGGGGCGGTAGTCCTCGGCCGCGAGCACCGCCGCCAGCGGCAGCGGGCCGTACAGGTGCGGGAACAGCATGGAGTCCGGATCGGTCGGCACTCCCGGCTCCCAGCGCACCGGCGCGGTGAACCTGTCCGGGTCCAGCCACAGCACCATCATGTCGGCGCGCCCGGCGAACAGGCGGTTCGCGGGCAGGTGCACCTGCTGGGGAGTGGACAGGTGGACGAAGCCGCTCTCGGCCAGCGACGGCGGCCTGCGTTCGCCGTCGTTTCGCAGTTGCAACCATTCTTGGGAAGTACACAGGTGAACCAGCGTGTGAGTGTCAGAGGTCACGGGTAATCTCCGGGTAGACAACAGGTTCGGACGAACAAGACGCTGTCACAACACCGGGTTCCACGCTCGTTGTGGCGGTCACGCTCGGTACGTAACGAGCAACACCGCAGCGAGCGACATATCGGTGAGTGACGGTCTCGAGTGGGAGGTGGCGCAACGGCTCCGCAGGTGTTCGGCGAGTGCTCGAAAACCGCGGCCTGATCCTGTTCGCTTTCAGCGAAACCGCAGGTCGTGTTATCGAAAACACAAAGATTCACTTCCGGGAACAAAGCCTGAACCCCGAACGTCTGACAGAGTAGTCGTACCACTGCTGGGAAGTAGCGGATGCGAGCCTCGTGGAGTGACCACGGGGCCCACACCTAGGCGAACGGCCACGAAGCGCCGGGAGCCGGGACGGAGGAGTCATGCCAGGAACCCTGACCAGCACCCCACTGACCGCCGTCGATCGTTGCGATCGTTGCGGGGCGGCTGCCCGAGTGCGTGCCGTTCTTCCCGCGGGTGGCGAGTTGCTCTTCTGCCAGCACCACGCGAATGAACACATGGATCGCTTGCGCGAGCTCGAAGCCGTGATCGACACGGAATCCGCTCCCGCTCTCTGACCACTCCTCGCGTCCGAAACAACAGCATCCGACAACAGAACATCCCGACAGCGGGCGACCCGGACAGGGCGCCCGCTGTCGCCGTATCCGGGGTCGGGCCGACCGACGAACCGGTTCCGCGCACCCGCGGTCGGTGACGCGGCGGCCGATCTGCCAGCGGCGGCCGGTCAGAAGCGGCGGCCGATCTGCCAGCGGCGGCCGGTCAGAAGCGGCGGCCGGTCACAGCGGCGGCCGGTCAGCGGTCGGCAAGGATGCCGTCGACGAGCGTGGCGACCCCGTAGGCGAAGGCGCCGTCCGGGTCGGCGGGTGCCTGGTGGTGCTCGCCTGCCGCCGCGCCGACCCGCCCTGCCAGCGGGAACTCGTCGGCGGGCACGATCCGGGCGAGCAGCGGGCCGTGCACGGCCCACCAGTCCGCGTCGCTGAGGAGCTCGGCCGCACCGGCCGCGGCGACGGCGAGGCGGGCGTTGCCGGTGGCGAAGTCGGTGAGCACCGCGATCGCCCGGTCCATCGCCAGATCGCTCAGTCCGGCGCCGTCGATCGCGCGCAGCTGGTTCTCGTAGCGGCGCATCCGGCCCGGACCGAGCACCTGACGCCACGGCGACACCTCGAGCAGCCACGGGTGGGTGAGCAGTTCGGCGCGCACGCCGGTGGCCACGGCGATCATCCGGTCGCGGATCGGCAGGTCGGCGGGGAGGGGCGCGTCCTCGGCGGCGACCGTGTCCACCATGAGCGCCAGCAGGGCCTCCTTGCTCGGCACATAGGTGTAGATGCTCATCGCCCGCACTCCGAGCTCGGCGGCGACCGCGCGCACGGTGAGTTTGGCGATGCCGTCGCGGTCGGCCAGGGCGATCCCCGCGGCGACCACGGCGTCGACGGTGAGACCGGGCTTGGGCCCCCGGGCGCCGGGCTTGGCGGGCAGGACGTGCCGCCACAGCAGTTCGAGGATCTGGCCGGCCTGCGCGGTGGACTTCTCGGCGCCGTCGATGGGCACGATTTCGCCTTTCTGGCAAGCGGGAACAAACTCGGTACAGTGTACGTTGTTCGATCGTTCCCGCCGCCCGATCAGAGGAGACCGCTCTGCCCGCCACCCAGGCCACCTATCTCCCCGACCGCCACCTGTTCGCCCTGTGGACCTGGACCGGCCACGCCCCCGGCCCGGCACCGACCGGCCTCGGCGACCCCGAGGAGCTGGTCCTGGCCCTGCCCGTCGGCGAGCACGGGGCCATCGAGCCCGTCACGATCCCGACCACCGTCGTCACACCCGGCGAGCTCGCTGTCATGAACGGCACCCTCGCCCCCTCGACCGTGGCCTGGCGTGCACTGCTCGCCCGCGGTGACACCACATCGGTGACGGTCGGCGCACTGCCTCCGGCGGCGCACGCCGTGCCGGACGCGGTGGGTTCAGCGATCGTGTCGGCGGAGCGGGCGTTGCGGGTACTGCGGGAGACCGCCGCGCTGGACGCGGAGCTCGCGCGGGTGCTGGACGCGACATTGCGGCCGTATCAGGTGCGGGGCGTGGGTTGGTTGCGCGAGACGGTCGCCGCGTACGGCGGCGCGGTGCTGGCCGACGAGATGGGTCTCGGCAAGACCGTGCAGACCATCGGGTTCTTGCAGGGACGGGCCGCCGAGGGACCGCAGTTGGTGGTGTGCCCGACCTCGCTGGTGGGCAACTGGGTGCACGAGATCGCGCGATTCGCTCCCGGGCTGAAGGCGCACGCCTGGCGTGGCGGCGAAGTCACGGCCGAGGCGGGCGCGGTGGTGGTCACCGGCTATCCGACGCTGCGTCTGCACGGCGCGCTGCTGCACGAGCGCGAGTGGGCGACAGTGGTTTTCGACGAGGCGCAGGCATTGAAGAATCCGCGCACGCAGGTGGCGAAGGCGGCGCGGGCACTGCCCGCCGCGGCCAGGGTCGCGCTCACCGGCACGCCGGTGGAGAACCATCTCGACGAGCTGTTCGCCCTGCTCAATCTCACCGTGCCGCGACTGTTCGCGCACCGCACCCAGTTCCGGCGCCGATTCGTGCGCCCGATCGAGGAGGGGTCGGCTGCCGCGGCGGCCCGGCTGCGCGATGCGGTCGAGCCGGTGGTGCTGGGGCGCAAGAAGATCCAGGTGGCGGCCACGCTGCCCGCCAAGATCCACACCGATCTGCTCTGTGATCTGTCCGCCGAGCAGGAGCGGGTGTACGACGCGGCGCTGGCCCGGGCCGTGGACGAGGGATTCGGTTCCGGCCTGCAACGCCAAGGGCGGGTGCTCGCGGCGCTCACCGAGCTCAAACAGGTGTGCAACCACCCCGGCCTGGTCTCCGGCGACCTGGCCGAGCTCGCCGGACGCTCCGGGAAACTCGATCTGTGCACCGACATCGTCGCCACCAATCTCGACACCGGCGACCCGACGCTGATCTTCACCCAGTACCGCAAGACCGGTGACCTGCTGGTGCGCCATCTCGCCGAACAGTTCGGGATCACCGCGCCGTTCTTCCACGGCGGACTCGACGCCGACCGGCGCGGGGAGATCGTCACCGAGTTCCAGTCCCCCGGCGGCCCGCCGGTGCTGATCCTGAGCCTGCGCGCGGCGGGCACCGGACTCACCCTCACCCGCGCCGCCGACGTGATCCATTTCGACCGCTGGTGGAATCCGGCCGTGGAGGCCCAGGCCTCCGACCGGGCGCACCGGATCGGGCAGACCCGCACGGTCACGGTGACCACGCTGACCAGCGCCACCACCGTCGAGGAGCACATCGCGGCCATGCACACCCGCAAGTCGGCGCTGACCGATCTCTCCGATGCCGCGGGCATCGCCGAGCTGGCCCGCCTCGACGACGACGCCCTCGTCGACATCCTGCGCCGGAAGCGAGCGAACTGATGCCCGACAACGAATTCGGATACACGGCTTGGGGCCGGGACTGGGTGCGCCTGGCCGAACCGCTGCGCCAGACCCGCCCCGAACCGCTGCTGCCGCGCGCCCGCAGCATCGCCCGAAACCACGGGGTGCGCACCGAGATCGGCGAACGCACGGTGCGCGCGCACCTGCATCGCGGCGGGCAGGCCTCGGTCGCGCATGTCGAGGTGGCACCGCTGGACCGCGCGACGGCCACCGCGATCGCGCGGATCATTCCCGATCCGACGGTGCTCACCGACGAGATGCACCGGGCACTGGTCGACGCGGGCCACTCCCCCGCGCCGACCCTGGTCAGCGTCGACTGCTCGTGCTCGGCGCGGACGGACCGGTGCGTGCACGTGCTCGCGGTGCTGTACACGATCGCCGGGCAGGTGGACGAGAATCCGCGCCTGGCACTGGAACTCCAGGGCTACTTCGACGCGACCGTGAACACCGAGTCCCCCACGACCGAGGCGCGCTGGACCAGCCTGCACACCCTCGACCCCGCGCAGTTCTTCGGCGCCGCCCACTGACGCTCGCCCCAGGCAACGATCATCAGGCACTGCCGTGGTGCGGTGCCTGCGGTCGTCTCACGCGTTGGTGCCGCCGTCGATGGTGAAGAACGCGCCGGTGATCGACCGGCCCGCGGGCCCGGCCAGGAACGCGACGGTCTCGGCGATGTCGTCGGCGGTGCCGAATCGGCCGAGCGCGCTGTGTTCGCGCTGCAGCGGGGCGTGCTCACCGCCCGCGGGGTTCATATCGGTGTCGGTGGAACCGGGCTGCACGAGATTGACCGTGATTCCGCGCGGACCCAGTTCGCGCGCGAGGGCTTTGGTGTAGCCGTTGAGCGCGGACTTGCTGAGGTTGTAGAGCGCGAGCCCGCCGAAGGGCGCGTGCTCGGACAGGTTGGTGCCGATGGAGATGATCCGCCCGCTCGCGCCGAAATGCGGCAGCGCCGCCTGGCCCGCTACGAACGCGGCCCGCGCGTGGATGTTCAGCGCGTTGTCGATCTCGTCGAGGGTGAACTCCTCGTACGGCTTGGCCGGGAAGATGCCCGCGTTGTTCACGAGCACGTCGAGCCCGCCCAGCTCGCGCGCCGTGCGGTCGACGGCGGCGACGACCTGGGCGGCGTCGGCGCTGTCGGCCCGGATCGGCAGCGCCCGGCGCCCCAGCGCCTCGATGTCGGCGGCGACCGACTCCGCGGCCGTGTCGTCGTGCCGATAGGTCAGGGCCACATCGGTGCCCGCGGCGGCCAGCCTGCGGGCGATGGCCGCGCCGATCCCCCGGCTGCCGCCGGTCACCAGGGCCACCGTCTCGGTGCTCGTCATCGGGCTCGCTCCTAATTTTGTGTTGGTCGATACACAAATAGACAAGCGCACGACCGGCACCTCCGTCAAGAGTTTCTTATCGATCGATACAGAATCATGGGCGGGTATATTTGTCGATCGACACAGAAAGGTGCGCCATGGCAGAACGCGGCCGACCGCGCGGCTTCGATCGTGACCTCGCCCTGCGGCGTGCCATGGAGGTGTTCTGGGAACACGGCTACGACGGCGCCTCGATGGCCGACCTCACCGCGGCGATGGGCATCAACTCCCCCAGCCTCTACGCCGCCTTCGGCGACAAACAAGCACTGTTCCGCGCCGCGATCGACCTCTACGGCCGCACCGACGGCAGCCTCACCGACCGCGCCCTGCGCGAGCAATCCACCGCCTACGCCGCGATCGAGGCGATGCTGCGCGACAACATCGTCGCCTACACCGATCCGGAACTGCCGCACGGCTGCATGGTGGTGCTCGCCGGCGCCACCTACACCAGCCGCAACGCGCCGGTCCGCGAGTTCCTCGTCGAGGCCCGCCGCGCGACCGAGGCCGACATCCGCGCCCGCCTGGATCGCGGCGTCACCGAGGGCGATCTGGCACCCGGCACCGACACCGCCGCGCTCGCCACGTTCTACAGCACCGTGCTCTACGGACTGTCGATCCAGGCCAGGGACGGCGTCGGGCACGCCGAACTGAGTGCCGCGGTCGACAGCGCGCTACGGGTGCTGGCCGCGGCGGTACCGCAGGACCTGCGCGCCTGACGGTCGGCGGCGACGAGTCATCGCTTGCGCAGGGCGGCGATGCGCTCGCCGAGTTGATCGGCGGTCGCCAACGCGGTCGGCGGACCACCGCATTCGCGCCGGAGTTCACCGTGGATCACACCGTGCGGCTTGCCGGTGCGGTGATGGTGCATGGCGACCAGGCTGTTGAGCTCACGACGCAGTTCGCCCAGCTTGTCGGAGGTGGCGATCCGCTCGGCGACCGCGGCGGGCCGCGGGGCCGCCGTCTCCTGGGCGCTGCGGTCGGCGAGCTGGCGGGTCTGGCGCTCCCGCAGCAGCGCGCGCATCTGCTCGGCGTCGAGCAGGCCGGGGATACCCAGGTAGTCGGCCTCCTCGTCGCTGCCCGCGATGGTGGCCGTGCCGAAGGACGAACCGTCGTAGATCACCTGGTCGAGCTCGGCGTCGGCGGCCAGCGCGACGAAGGACTTCTCCTCCTCGCCGGGCTCGTCCTTGGTCTTGTTCGCGTCGACGAGCAGTTCGTCGTCGAGGGCGTTCTTCTCGCGGTGCGGCTTGCCGATCACGTGGTCGCGCTGCAGTTCCAGCTGCGCGGCCAGGTCCAGCAGCACCGGCACCGACGGCAGGAACACGCTCGCGGTCTCCCCGGGCCTGCGGGCACGCACGAACCGGCCGATGGCCTGGGCGAAGTACAGCGGGGTCGAGGCGCTGGTGGCGTACACGCCCACGGCCAGGCGCGGCACGTCGACGCCCTCGGACACCATGCGCACCGCCACCATCCAGGGCTGGGTTCCCTTGGCGAACTCGTCGATGCGGCTCGAGGACTGCGGGTCGTCGGAGAGCACCACCGCGGGCCGCTCGCCCGAGATGTGTTCGAGCAGTTCGGCGTAGTCGCGGGCGCGTTCCTGATCGGTGGCGATCACCAGGCCACCCGCGTCGGGGATGCCGGAGGCACGCAGCTGGCGCAGGCGGGTGTCGGCCGCGCGCAGCACCGCCGAGATCCAGTCACCGGCCGGATCTAGGGCGGTGCGCCAGGCGCGGGCGGTCTGTTCGGCGCTGAGCGGCTCACCGAGGCGGGCGGTGTGCTCCTCGCCCGCGCTGTCGCGCCAGTGCGCGTCGCCGGAGTAGGCCAGGAACACCACCGGGCGCACGACGCCGTCGGCCAGGGCGTCGGCGTAGCCGTAGGAGTGGTCGGCGCGCGAGCGCGGGAAACCGGCCTCGTCGGGTTCGTAGGTGACGAACGGGATCTTCGAATCGTCGCTGCGGAACGGGGTTCCGGTCAATGCGAGACGGCGGGTGGCGTCACCGAAGGCCTCTTCGGTGGCCTCACCCCAGGTCTTCGCGTCACCGGCGTGGTGGATCTCGTCGAGGATCACCAGGGTGCGCCGGTTCTCGGTGCGCACCCGGTGCCGGGTGGGATGCGCGGCGACCTGCGCGTAGGTCACCACCACGCCGTGGTAGTCACCGGAGGTGCCACCGGCGGAGTTGGAGAAGCGCGAATCCAGCTGGATGCCCGAGCGGGCGGCCGAGGCGGCCCACTGGTGCTTGAGGTGTTCGGTGGGCGCGACCACGGTGATCTGATCGACCGTGCGATCGGCCAGCAACTCCGCGGCAACGCGCAGCGCGAAGGTGGTCTTGCCTGCGCCCGGCGTAGCGACGGCGAGGAAGTCGCGCGGCTTGGTGGCCAGGTATTTCGTCAGCGCGCGCCGCTGCCAGGCGCGCAGGGAACCTCCCGAGGCACCCCCCGCGGCCGTATCGCCCGGTGTACCCGCTTCTCTCGCCGCAGCGACGCCACCCGACCCAGTCACGCAGACGACCCTAGCCGCCCGAGGCGGCGTGTCGCCAAACCGACGCGGGGTGCGCGACCGGCATCACAAACGACCCCGAGGTCACCGGCCATTTACCTGTTACCCGCCGACACGATGCCCGGGCCGCACCACACGGACCACTGTCGTGCGGGATGCTGGAGACGAGATGAGCAACGACCAGGTCCGCGCGGCCGACGCGCCGCACCCGCCGCAGGCACCCCTGCGCGACGGGTCCGCCGTGCCGCCCACCACCGCGACCGGGGCCACCGGGCAACAGCCCCGCGAACACACCAGGGTGGTGCGGTGGCTGCTCATGGCGTGGCGGCTGGTGGTCCGGGTGGCCCAGAAGTGCTGGGACAATTCGATCTTCGCCAAATCCGCCGCCGCCGCCTTTTGGCAGACGTTGTCGCTGGCACCGCTGCTGCTCGGGCTACTGGGCAGCCTGGGCTATGTGGGCGGGCTGTTCGGGCCGGACACGGTGCAGATCGTCGAGGCCAAGATCATCGCGTTCAGTCGGGAGTTCTTCAGCCCGTCGGTGGTCTCGGACCTGATCGAACCGACCGTCGACGACGTGCTCGGGCGCGGGCGCGGCGCGGTGGTGTCGGTGGGTTTCGTGCTGTCGCTGTGGGCCGGTTCCTCGGCCATGGCGACCTTCGTCGACGCCATCGTGGAGGCCCACGGCCAGCAGGATGCCCGGCATCCGGTCTGGCAGCGGATCTTCGCGCTGCTGCTCTACGTGCAGTTCCTGGTGGCGGCGGTGCTGATCCTGCCGCTGATCGCGCTCGGTCCCACCCGGATCGGGCAAGTGCTGCCGGAGCACTGGCGTGAGCCGGGCCTGCGCCTGATCGACACGTTCTACTACCCGATCGTGGGCATGCTGCTGATCGTCGGCCTGACCACCCTCTACAAGCTGGCGCTGCACAAATCGCTGCCCTGGCACCGGCTCTTCGGCGGCGCGCTGGTGGCGGGGGTGTTCTTCCTCGCGGCCAGTGATCTGCTGCGCAGGTATCTGGCCTGGATCACCGCGACCGGCGTGAGCTACGGGGCGCTGGCCACCCCGATCGCGTTCCTGCTGTTCACCTATTTCCTCGGATTCGCGGTGATCCTTGGCGCGGAGTTCAACGCGGCGGTGCAGGAGTTCTGGCCTGCCCGCGCGACCCGGATCGAACAGGTCAAGGAATGGCTGAGCAAGGTCCGTGGCGACGACGAGCCACCGGCCGACGCCGCCTCGGGGGCGTCGGCCTCACCGGGCGATCGGACCGCTCAGTCGCCGCCCTTGCGCAAGCCGTCGTAGACCTTCTTGCAGTCCGGGCAGACGGGCGAGCCGGGCTTGGGCGAGCGTGTCACCGGGAAGACCTCACCGCACAGGGCGACGACCATCGTGCCCATCACGGCACTCTCGGCGATCCGGTCCTTCTTCACGTAGTGGAAGAACTTGGGGACGTCGTCGCCGGTCGTCTCGTCGGTCGTGGTTTCCGGGCGTACCAGAGTGTCTGTACTCACGCCTTCCATGATGCCGCATCCCCGGCCCGGCCCGCTGACCAGCCGCGTGTGCGCGCCGCGCAGGCGAGTGGAAGACTCGGGGGTATGCAGTCCAACGGCGACACCTCCGGCGCCGGCGAGCCCACCCCGGACCCGGCGGTGACCGAGCCCGCCGCGGCCCGTTCCTCGCGCGGGTACTTCCCCGGCGCCGACGAGCGGCATCCGGTCCTGATCACCGAGGCGGCCCCGTCGCTCGACGAACAGCATCGGGCCCGCGTGCGCCGCTACACCATCATCATGGCGTTCCGGATCCCGTGCCTGGTCCTGGCCGCGATCACCTACAGCATGTTCGAGAATCCGCTGATCTCGATCCTGATCATCGTGGCCTCGGTGCCGCTACCGTGGATCGCGGTGCTCATCGCCAACGACCGGCCCCCGCGCACCAAGAACGAACCGAGCCGCTGGGACGGGCGCAACAATCAGATCGCCCTGGAATCCGGGCACCGCAAGGCGATCGACTAGCGCGCCGGTCTGCGCACCAGGACCGACATCAGCGCCGCGGCACCACACAGCGCACCCGCCAGATACCAGGCCAGGTCGTAGGAACCCTGCAGGTCACGGACCAGACCCGCCCCGGTGGCCGCGATCGCGGCGCCGACCTGGTGGGCGGCGAACACCCAGCCGAAGGCGATCGGGCCGTCGGCGCCGAACAATTCCCGGCACAGCAGCACCGTCGGTGGGACCGTCGCGATCCAGTCCAGGCCGTAGAAGATCACGAACACCCACATGCTGGGCTGGGTGTGCGGGCCCAGCAGCGAGGGCAGGATCAGCAGCGACAGGCCGCGCAGCGAGTAGTAACCCAGCAGCAGGTAGCGCGGGTCGACGCGGTCGGACAGCCAGCCCGAGGCGATGGTGCCCGCGACGTCGAAGATCCCGATCAGGGCCAACAGCCCGGCTGCCGTGGTCGGCGGCATGCCGTGATCGTGGGCGGCGGTGACGAAGTGCGTGCCGACCAGCCCGTTCGTCGAGGCCCCGCACACCGCGAAACCCCCGGCCAGCAGCCAGAAGCCCCGCGTGCGGGCCGCGTCCGCCAGCACCCGCAGGGCCCGGCCCGCTCCACCGGCCACAGACGCCCGCACGCCCACGTCCGAGCCAGCCGGGGCGCCGTAGGCCCGCACCCCGGCGTCGCTGGGATAGTCGCGCACGAACAGCCACACCAGCGGCACCACCGCCAGCGCCACCACGGCCACCAGCACCGAGGGCAGCCGCCAGCCGTGCTCGTGCGCCAGCATCGACACCAGCGGCAGGAACACCAGCTGTCCCGTCGCACCCGCGGCGGTGAGCACGCCGGTGACCAGGCCGCGGCTGCGCACGAACCAGCGCCCGGTGATGGTGGCCACGAACGGCATCGACATCGATCCCACCCCGAGGCCGACCAGCAGCCCCCAGGTCGCGACCAGCTGCCAGGCCTGGGTCATGAACACCGTGAGACCACTGCCCGCCGCGATCAGCACCAGGGCCGCGCACACCACGCGGCGGATGCCGAAGCGGTCCATCAGCGCGGCGGCGAAGGGCGAGATCAGGCCGTAGAGCAGCATGTTCAGCGAGACCGCGGCCGAGATGGTGGCGTGTGACCAGCCGAATTCGGCGTGCAGGGGCTCCATCAGGACGCTGGGCACCGAGCGGAACGCGGCCGCGCCGAGCAGGGCCACGAAGCCGACGCCTGCCACGATCCACGCCGGGTGCAGGCGTGTGGGACTGCGCGTATCCGCCTCGTGCTTGCGCGCTGACGCGCCGGGGGCGACATCGGTATGCCCGGTGCGGTCACCCGGGCCATCGAGGCCGTCGCGTTCGGCCGCCGGGGCCGGGCCGGTGGACTGCGCGGCGGTGGCGTCGTCGAGGGGCGGGCGGAGATCGGTCACCGGATCAGGGTGCCGGATGGCCGGGGTACGAACGAGTGGCCGGGATGACATCTTTCGCCGAAATCCTGCCAACTCGCTCGGTCCGCGGAAAAGCATCGACAGCGCCGCACACACGGCCTACCGTCGGGCAGGGTGACCCGCGAGCGCGCCGGTTCGTGACCGTTCGATCCACACCGCAAGGGAGACAGCATGATTCGCTGGACCTGGGCATTCCTCGACCGTCCCGCAACAGGTTTCGACGAGTGCGTGCGCTTCTGGGCGACGGTCACCGGCTCGACCGTGTCCGAACCCCGCGGCGAGCACGGCGAATTCGTGACCCTGCTCCCCGCCGACGGCCCCGCCTGGCTGAAGATGCAGCGCGTCGGCGACGACGGTGGCATCCACCTGGACCTCGATGTCGACGACATCCCCGCCGCCGTCGACACCGCGACCGCGCTCGGTGCCCGGGTGCTCACCGTCGCCGAGGACTACACCGTGCTGCGGTCCCCCGCCGGGCAGACGTTCTGCTTCACCCCGGCCGACCGCGGCCCGTCCGCGCGCCCGGAGGTCCCGCCGGTGACCGTGTCGACCGCGCCGGACGGCACGGTCACCCGCCTCGACCAGGTGTGCCTCGATCTGTCCCCCGCCGATCTCGCGGCCGACACCGACTTCTGGCACTCGCTCACCGGCTGGACCCACCGACCCGGCCGTCGCGCCGAGTTCTCCCGTCTGCGCGGTCACGACCAGCCGCTGCACCTGCTGTTACAGCGGCTGGACGATCCACGCCCGGCCAGCGCGCACGCCGACCTGGCCTCCTCGAACATCGCCGCCACAGCCGCCTGGCACGAATCACTGGGTGCGACCCGGATCGCCGAGACCCCGCAGTGGATCGTGCTGCGCGACCCCGGCGCCACGCACTACTGCGTCACCGGCCGCGACCCCTACACCGGCTGAACGCGACACGAACCACCTGCGTCGACGCGTCAGGCGCCACCGTCGTGTAGCTGGCGGTTCGGGCCGGGTGCGGTCCTGGCAGAGTAGGCGGGTGCCTACGAACCCCACCACGACCGTTTCCCCGCTCACCGCGCTGTGCCCGGATCTGCGGACCGCGCTGCTGCGGGTCGGCTACGACGCGGACACCCTTGTCGAGGCGCTCGGCGTGGATGTCCACGCGGCGCTGAGCCGCTCGGAGCCGGTGCCGGTGCGCCGGGCCGCGCGGGCGGCGGGCGAGCTGGGCACCCTGATCCGGCTGTTCCTGCTCGGCGACGCCCTGCCCGACCGCGCGGTGGGCGCGGCGCTGGCCCCGGTGCGCGTCGACGCCGCGATCGAGGCCGGGCTGCTGGTGCGCGACGGTGACGAGGTCCGGGCCGCGCTGGATCTGCGGCCGCTCGACACCGGCACGGGCACGCGGTGGATCCTGTCCGACCTCGACGACTCGATGCGCAGGCGGACACTGACCGAGGACCACGTGCTCGGTGTCGGGCACGCCTCGCTGTCGCTGCTGCGGGCCACGCCCACCGCACCGGTCGGCACCGTGCTGGATCTGGGCACCGGCTGCGGTGTGCAGGCCGTGCACGCGGCGGGTTACGCGGGCAAGGTGACTGCCACCGATGTCAACGCGCGGGCGCTGTGGCTGGCCGAGGCCACCGCGGCGCTCAACGAGCTCGACCTCGAACTGCTCGAGGGTTCCTGGTTCGAGCCGGTGGCGGGTCGCCGTTTCGACCGGATCGTGGCCAATCCCCCGTTCGTGGTCGGCCCGGCGCGCATCGAGCACACCTACCGGGACTCGGGTCTGGCGCTCGACGGTGCCAGTGAGCTGGTGATCGGGCAGGCGCCCGCGCTGCTCGCTCCCGGCGGCACCGCGTCCATGCTGGCGGCGTGGGTGCACGTCGAGGGCGAGGACTGGCGTCAGCGGGTCTCGTCGTGGCTGCCCGCGCACGGTGTGGACGCCTGGGTGGTGCAGCGTGACGTGGCCGACCCGGCGCTCTACGTCGGCACCTGGCTGCGCGACGCGGGGCTCGACCCTCGCGATCCGGCCGCCCAGGCACGCGCCGAACAGTGGCTCGACGCCTTCGAGGCCGCCGAGGTGACCGGTGTCGGGTTCGGTTTCGTGTACCTGCGCTCGATCGACGGGCCCACCGAACTGCTCGCCGAGGACCTCACACACGGCTTCGACGACCCGCTGGGTGAGGAGGTGGACGGCTATTTCGCCCGGTCGGCGTGGCTGCGGGCCGTCGCCGACGATCCCGACCTGGCGTGGAACGCCCGGTTCGCGCCGAGCCCGGCCACCGCGCTGGAACGGGTGTATCTGCACGGCACCTCCGGCTGGGATCAGCAGGTCGCGCGCTTGCACCGCGGCGACGGGCCGCGCTGGCAGCACGAGGTCGACGAGTCGACGATCGCGCTGGTCGCGGGAATGCGGCCGGACGGTCTGCCGTTGTCCGAACTGATCGAACTCCTCGCCTTCGCCGACGGCGCCGACGAGGTCACCGCGGAATTCGCCGGCCAGGCGCTCGGTGTGGTCAGCGGTCTGGTGCGTCACGGACTGGTGATTCCGGTGTGAATGGCACGGTGTGCGTGCCCACTGGTTCCCGGTAGCTCCGCTTCTCAGGAACTTCTCAGCCGTCGGGGTAGGAATCCGCAGCTCAGAGCTGTTTACCGCCGACAGGATCGGGAACTTTCCCTATGTCGGTTCCGTTGAACGGAGTGAGACACCACCGACAGGAGGCAAGTCATGACAAGCCCCGCCACTACTCGTGTGCGCCCCAGCGAGTCCGATATCGACGCCCAGAGCCCCGCCGCCGACCTGGTACGCGTGTACCTGAACGGGATCGGCCGCACGGCACTGCTCACGGCGGCCGACGAGGTCGAGCTGGCCAAGCGTATCGAGGCGGGCCTGTATGCCCAGCACCTGCTCGAGACCGGTAAGCGGTTATCGGCGACGCGCAAGCGTGACCTGGCGATTCTGGTCCGCGAGGGGCAGGCAGCCCGCTCGCATCTGCTCGAGGCCAACCTGCGCCTGGTCGTCTCGCTGGCCAAGCGCTACACCGGCCGCGGCATGCCGTTGCTCGACCTGATCCAGGAGGGCAACCTCGGGCTGATCCGCGCCATGGAGAAGTTCGACTACGCCAAGGGCTTCAAGTTCTCCACCTACGCCACCTGGTGGATCCGTCAGGCCATCACCCGCGGCATGGCCGATCAGAGCCGCACCATCCGCCTGCCCGTGCACCTGGTGGAACAGGTGAACAAGCTGGCCAGGATCAAGCGCGAACTGCACCAGCAGCTGGGCCGCGAGGCCACCGACGCCGAACTGGCCAACGAGTCGGGCATCCCGGTGGAGAAGATCGCCGACCTGCTCGACCACAGCCGCGACCCGGTGAGCCTGGACATGCCGGTCGGCAACGACGAGGAAGCCCCGCTGGGCGACTTCATCGAGGACTCCGAGGCCACCTCGGCCGAGAGCGCCGTCATCGCGGGCCTGCTGCATCACGACGTGCGCAGCGTGCTGGCGACCCTGGACGAGCGCGAACAGCAGGTCATCCGCCTGCGCTTCGGCCTCGACGACGGCCAGCCGCGCACCCTCGACCAGATCGGCAAGCTGTTCGGCCTCTCGCGCGAGCGGGTGCGCCAGATCGAGCGCGAAGTCATGTCCAAGCTGCGCAAGGGTGAGCGCGCCGACCGCCTGCGCGCCTACGCCAGCTGATCCCCGACCCGACGGCCCCGCGGGGTCGTCTTCCGAAACGCCGACCGGTGTCCGCGACCCGCCCCCTCCAGGGCCGCGAGCCGGTCGGCGTTGCCGTGCGCGGACCCGCCCTCGCTCAGGCCAGCCGGCGCGGACCGGTGTCGAAGCGGCTGGGCTCGGGGCCGATGCGCGCGCGGGCGTAGATGATCTCCGCCGAGGCGGGCGCCGCCAGCACCGGGTCGCAGGACAGTTCACGCAGCTGCGGCAGGTCGTCGAACAACGCCGAGATGCGTTGCGCGAGTTCGGCCAAGGCGGCCTTGTCGACCGCGGGACCGCCCGCCCCACCCGAGAGCAGCGGCGCCGCACGGGGCGCGTCGATCAGAGCGGAGGCCTCCTCCTCGGTCAGCGGTAGCGCCCGGTAGGCGCGATCCCCCAGCAGGTCGATGATCATGCCCGAGAGCCCGAACTGGATGACCGAACCGAACGAGGGATCGTCGGTGACCCGCAGGACACAACCCACCCCCTTGGTGGCCATCTGCTGCACGTGCAGCAGCGGATCGCCGCAGATCTCGACCAGATCGGTGTAGGCCTGGCGCACCGCCTCCGGACCCCAGAGATCCAGTCGGACACCGAGCAGATCGGGGCGGCGCCGCCACAGCTCACCGGTGGCCTTGGCCGCGACCGGATAACCGAGTTCGGCAGCGGCCGCGACCGCCTCCTCGGCACTGCGCACCGCCCGGAACGCCACCACCTCGATGCCGTAGCAGCGCAGCAACTGGACCGCCTCGTCGTCGGTGAGCCAGCGTCCCCCCGATTCGGCCAGCCAGCCCTCCACCAGTGCGGCCGCCGCCGCGGTGTCGATGCCCGGCGGGCGCCGCACCGGAGACACCGGCCGGTCCCGCCAGCGCGCGTAGCGTTCGACCCGGGCCAGCGCCCTGGCCGCGCGCTCGGGGTCCGGATAGGACGGGATCGAACCACGGGCGGGCGCGGCTCCCGTCGTACGGACGGCGAGCAACCGCGGAATGCCCGATTCGGCGACGAAGGTCGTCAGCATCGGTTTGCCGTGCCCGGGGGCCGACGCCGCGGCCGCGCGCAGGGCGTCGGCGAAACCGCCCATCGGCACCGGGACCGGCGGGGCCACGACGGCGATGACGGCGTCCACGTCCTCGCTGCGCAGGGCCGCCTGCACCGCCTCGCGATAGTCGGCAGGGGTGGCCTCGGGACCCAGATCGACCGGTCCGCCCACCGCGTGCGTGTGACCCGCGTGGGCGTCGCGTTCGGTCGGCCGGGCACCGGGCCCACGGTCCACGCGGGTCGCGGGCCGGTGCACCCGCAGACCTTCGCTGTGCGCGGCGTCGATGGCCAGCCAGTTCAGTGCGGCGCTGTTGCCGATCACCGCCACCCGCGGCCCGCGCGGCAGCGGCTGGGTGGCCAGCAGGGCCGCGCAGTCGAACAGTTCGGAGATGGAGTCGACCTGGATGATCCCGGCCTGGGCGAACAGGTCCCGGACCACTGTGCGGTCCATGTCCGCGCCCGCCGCGAGCCGGCCGCTGCTCACCGCGACGATCGGTTTGCCGCGGGCCACCCGCCGCGCCAGCCGGGAGAACTTGCGCGGGTTTCCGAAGCTCTCCAGGTAGAGCAGGATCACCTCGGTGTCGGCGGCGGTGTCCCAGTACTGCAGCAGGTCGTTGCCCGAGACATCGGCGCGGTTGCCCGCGGAGACGAAGGTCGACAGGCCCAGGTTGCGCGCCGCGGCCTCGCCCAGGATGGCCGCGCCGAGCGGCCCGGACTGGCAGAAGAATCCGATGCGCCCCCGCTCGGGCAGCACCGGGGCGAGCGTGGCGTTGAGCCCGATCGCGGGATCGGTGTTGGCGATCCCCAGCGCGCTGGGCCCGACCACCCGCATCCCGTGCCCGCGCGCGGCGGCCACCAGATCGTGCTCGGCGGCCAGCCCGTCGGCGCCGGTCTCACCGAAACCGGCGGTGAGCACCACCAGCCCCTTGACACCCTTGGCCATGCAGTCGTCGAGCACCGAGCCGATCGCGGCGGGCGGCACCGCGACCACGGCCAGGTCCACCTCGCCCGGGATCTCCCGCACCGTCGCGTAGGCCCGCACCCCGCGCACCGAGCGCCGGTTCGGGTTCACCGGGTAGACCGGCCCGCTGAACCCACCCGCCAGCAGGTTGCCCAGCACAGCGCCGCCGACCCTGGCCGGTTCGGGCGAGGCGCCGATGACCGCGACCGAGCCCGGGGTCAGCAGGTTGCCGACGCTGCGCGCCTCGGAGGCCGCCTCCCGCGAATCCCGTACGGTCCGTAGCGCTTCGGTGGGGTCGATGGCGAATTCCAGGTGCACCTCGGCGCCGTCGCGGCTGCGCTGCAACTGGTAGCCCGCCTCGCGGAAGACGGTGATCATGCCCTCGTTCTCGGCCAGCACCTCGGCCACGAAGGCGACCACCTCGTTCTCGGCCGCGGCGCCGGCGAGATGTTCCAGCAGCACCGAACCGAGCCCGCGGCCCTGATGCTCGTCGGCCACGACGAAGGCCACCTCCGCGGCCCGCGGGCCGGGGCGATCCAGCAGCTCGTAGCGGGCGACGGCGATGATCGCCTCGCCGAGCACCGCCACCAGCCCGACCCGGTCGTGGTAGTCCACGTGGGTGGTGCGGTACATGTCCTTGGGCGAGATCCGCGGGTACGGACCGAAATAGCGCAGATACCGGGTGCGTTCGGACAGGCCGGTGTGGAAGGTGGCCAGCGCCTCGGCGTCGGCGGGCACGATGGGCCGGATCCGCACCACGCCACCGTCGGCGGCGAGCACGTCACCGAACCACTGCGGCGGGGGCGCGGGCGGATTCGCCGGGGTGTCGGGGGTGTCGGGCAGCAGGGGCTCAGTCACGGGGATCCTCCGGGTCCAGGCCGAGCAGACCGAAGCTCGCGCGCCGGGTGGCGGTGATGGCGGTGTCGACCGCGCGCTGGGCCCGGATCTGATCCGCGTCACCGATCTCGGGGGTGCCGCCGGGCCCGTCCCAGCGGCGGTAGGCGGTGTCACCCCCGTCACCCATGGTCGTGGGTGGTTGCACGCGCGGGGCCACCGCGCGCACCTGGTCGATCCAGTCGGTGGGGATCGGGGTCGACGGATCCAGTGGCCGGTCCAGCGCGGCGGCCAGCAGGTGGGTCCAGGCCCGCGGAACCACCCGGACCACCCCGTAGCCGCCCCCGCCGATCGCCAGCCAGCGGCCCTCGGCGTAGCGGTCGGCGAGCTCACGCATGGCCAGGAAGGCCGCGCGCTGGCCGTCGACGGTGAGTTCCAGATCGGCCAGCGGGTCCTCCCGGTGGGTGTCCACCCCGCACTGGCTGACGATGATCTGCGGGCCGAACGCGGCCACCGCACCGGGCACCACCGCGTGGAAACCGCGCAGCCACTGGGCATCCCGGGTGCCGGGCAGCAGCGGCAGATTGATCGCGGTGCCCTCGGCCTCGCCCACACCGGTCTCCTCCGGCCAGCCGGTGTTGGGCCACAACGTCGCCGGATGCTGGTGCAGCGAGATCGTGAGCACCCGGGGATCGCCGTAGAACGCGCGTTGCACGCCGTCGCCGTGGTGGACATCGACATCGAGGTAGGCGATGCGGTCGAAGCCGTGGTCGAGCAGCCACGAGATCGCGATCGCCGCGTCGTTGTAGACGCAGAACCCCGCCGCCGAATCGGGCATGGCGTGGTGCATTCCGCCGCCGATGCTCACCGCGCGCCGGGTCCGGCCCGCCGCGATCTCCGCGGCCGCGGCCAGCGTGCCGCCGACGATCACCGAGGCCGCCTCGTGCATCCGGGGGAAGATCGGGTTGTCGGCGGTGCCCAGTCCGTACCGGGTGTCCTCGGCCGAGGGTGGCCCCGATCCGGCCCGGCGTACCGCGTCGATGTAAGAACTGGTGTGTACCCGCATGAGTTCGGCGCGGGTCGCCGCACCGGGGGTCAGCAGCTCGACACCGTCGAGCAGGCCCAGACTTTCGGCCAGTGACATGGTGAACTGCAGGCGCGCCGGTTTCATCGGATGCTCCGGGCTCCACGTGTAACCGAGGAATCGCTCGGTCCAGACGACGGTGCCCGCGTCGACACGGCGCGGCGATGTGACCATGCCCGCCACGCTAGCCGGAAGCAGCGGACCCCGTGCGGCGTTGACATGCAGTAGAAATAGGGCCGCCGGTCCAGCGGGCGAACAGGTGTTCGCGCGCGGGTAGAATTCCTGCCGACGAAGGGGTAACAGGTGAAGGATCTGGTCGACACCACGGAGATGTATCTCCGTACCATCTACGACCTCGAGGAGGAGGGCGTCGTGCCGCTGCGCGCGCGCATCGCCGAACGACTCGAGCAGAGTGGTCCGACGGTGAGCCAGACAGTCGCGCGGATGGAGCGCGACGGACTGCTGCTCGTCGCGGGCGACCGCCACCTCGAACTGACCGACAAGGGCCGTGCCATGGCCATCGCGGTGATGCGCAAGCACCGGCTCGCCGAGCGGTTGCTCGTCGACATCATCGGCCTGGACTGGGAGAACGTGCACGCCGAGGCGTGTCGCTGGGAGCACGTGATGAGCGAGGAGGTGGAGCGGCGCCTGATCGAGGTGCTCAACCACCCGACCACCTCCCCCTACGGCAACCCCATCCCCGGCCTCGACGAACTGGGTCTCGGTGACGCCCCGGCCGCCGAGGAGACCCTGGTGCGGCTCTCGGACCTGCCCAACGGCTCGCTGCACGCGGTGGTCGTGCGCAGGCTCGCCGAGCACATCCAGACCGATCCCGAGGTGATCGGCAGGCTGCGCGAGGCCGGTGTGGTGCCCGACGCGCGTGTCACCGTGGAGACCAAGCCGGGTGCGGTGCTGATCACGGTGCCGGGACACAGCGGTTTCGAGCTGTCGGAGGAGATGGCGCACGCCGTCCAGGTGAGGCTGGTCTGATCCGTGAAACTCCTGGTCACCGGCGGAGCCGGCTATGTGGGCGGCGTCTGCGCCGCGGTCCTGCTCGAACAGGGCCACGAGGTGGTCGTCGTCGACGATCTGTCGACCGGTAACGCCGCGGGCGTGCCCGCGGGCGCGCGGTTCGTCGAGGGCGACATCGCGGTCGCGGCCCCGGAGCTGCTGCGGGCCGAATCCTTCGACGGTGTCCTGCATTTCGCGGCGCAGTCGCTGGTCGGCGAGTCGGTGGAACAGCCCGCCAAGTACTGGCACGGCAACGTGGTCAAGACGCTGACGCTGCTCGAGGCGATCCGCGAGACCGCTACCCCGCGCCTGGTGTTCTCCTCCACCGCCGCGGTGTACGGCGAGCCGGAGCAGGTGCCGATCACCGAGACCGCGCCCGCCCGCCCGACCAACCCGTACGGCGCGAGCAAACTGGCGATCGACCATGCCATCACCTCCTACGCGGTGGCGCACGGTCTGGCGGCGACGAGCCTGCGCTATTTCAACGTGGCGGGCGCCTACGGCGGACTCGGTGAGAACCGGGTCGTGGAAACACATCTGATCCCCCTGGTGTTGCAGGTGGCCCTCGGGCATCGCAAGGCCATCTCGGTCTACGGCACCGACTGGCCGACGGCCGACGGTACGTGCGTGCGTGACTACATCCACATCCGTGATCTGGCGCAGGCGCATCTGCTGGCGCTGGGTTCCTCGCAGCCGGGCAGCCACCGGATCCTCAACCTGGGTTCGGGCACGGGTTTCTCGGTGCGTGAGGTGATCTCGGCCTGCGAGCGGGTGACCGGTCTGCCGATCGAGGCGATCGACGCCCCGCGCCGCGCTGGCGATCCGGCCGTGCTGATCGCCTCGAGCGAGCGTGCCGTGGCCGAGCTGGGCTGGCGGCCCGAGCACAACGATCTCGACGAGATCGTCACCGACGCCTGGGAATTCCTGCGTTCGCTGGGCGACGCGGCGCACAGCGCCCGCTGATCGCCGCGGCGCGGATTCACGGCTCGACCGGGCCGATGTCGACGCCGAGATCGGCGGCGATCTGGTGACCGCAGTGGGCGAGCTTGCGCAGGCTTTCGGGGCGCAGCCCGCTCTGCAGCGAGGTCTCGAGCAGGACCGCCATCGGATGGGTGGCGTCGGCGTCGACCGCGGCGGCCAGCGCGATGCCGGCGAACGGGCCGTCCCCGCGCAGATAGGCGCTGAAGCCCAGCAGCGCGGCGGCTTCGGCCCGGTCGGCGCCCGGTGTCGCCCGGGCCAGCTGCGCCCACAACTGCTCGGCGGCCTCGGCGTGATCGCCCAGCGCCAACCCGTACATCGCGTCGCGGATCGGCCGGTCGCGCAGCGTGGCGGCCAGCCGTGCCAGTTCCCGCTCGTCGCGGGGCACCCCGGATTCGGTGTCGGCGATCTGCCAGAGCACCCATTCCAGCGCGCGCCGCTGGAAGGCGGGCCCCTGACCGGACCGCTGCGCGGCGGCCAGCCGGTCGCGATAGTGCTGGACCGCGGGGTCGAGCAGTGGCCGCAGCCGCGCGCAGCGCAGCTCGTCGGCCGCGACCAAGGCCGTCAATTCGGTGCGTGAGCGGCGGATCTGCCTGCCGTCGAGCACCTGCGACACCGCGATCATCGAGGCCGCCGGGTCGCCGACACAGCCGTCCGCGCCCGGCTCGAACAGATTGCGGTACCGCTGACCGGCCGCGATGGCGGGCACCGACCAGGCACCGCGCACCGCGATCCCCTCGGCGCCGAGCGCGTCCAGCAGCACCGCGGTCCGCAGCAGCGCCGCCGCCGAGGACGGCGCGCGATCGTCGACGACGATCGCCAGCACCCCCGTCCCCTGTTCCCGGACCACCACCCCACTCACGCAGGCGGTGAACTGCTCGATGTGGCGGGGATCGCCCGCGCCGTCGAGATCGAAGCGGACGACGGCCTCGATCGCCGCCCCACCCACCTGGCCCGGCCCGTGCAGGACGGCGACGACCAGGGAACGTTCGGGAACGAAACCCAGCATGGCGGGGAGCGCGGCGATCAGGTCGCCCGCGTCCGCCACCCGCAGCAGCCTGCGCGGTATCTCACCGGGATAGACGGGGGTCGATTCGGCGCAGGTGAGCGCCCGGGGGAAGGGGCCGGTGCGCAGGGTCCGGCGGGGCGAGTTCGTCGAAGAGGTCATGGCTCCACAGTGCGCCGCGCCTACCACGATCCCGTCTGCGCGACCAGGGCTTTCAGTTGCCCTGTGGACAGCGGTTCGCCTGTGGAACACCGGGTGTACGAGCCCGTGCGGCCGGACGGATCTGTCGGACCGGCGTGGTAGAGGCCCGGCTCACTCGCCGCGCACCGAGCGCACGGTGGTCGCGAACAGCTCGTCCACCGCGGCCGCGTCCGGCGCCGTATCGCCGAATGTCATGGACGTCACCGTGATTCGCACATCACCGAGTTGGCCGACCGAGGTCTGCATGGTCTGGGTCAGCCCGGCGCCGCCCACCTCGGGAACCACGGTGCGGCGCAACGACACCGCGTCGTCGGCACCCTCGGGCACCGTCGCGCCGACTGTCGTGGACACCACCGATTCCGCCCCGGCCCGGCTGACCCGGATCTGCTCGCAGCCGACGAGCCGCGCGCGCAGTTCGCCCAGCGTTTCCGTGGTCCGCGACAGTTCGACCGTCAGCGAGGTCCTGGTGGCGTCGTCGTTGCCGACGGCCACCGCGGCCGGTTCGGCACCGGGTTCGGGTTCGGGCGGGGTGCACGTGGCCGGTCGCACGGTCGCACCGGCGCCCACGCCGTCGAGGTCGCCGACCGCCGCCGCGGCCGCCTGCGGCGGGAGCACGACCGCGGGATAGCGAGCCGGGAACCGGTCCGGGGCGGGCAGCAGATCGGCGAGCGCGCCCTCGACGTGCTGCACGGCGACCGCGCTGCCGGCCACCGGCGTGCCGCTGACGCTCTGACCGCATCCCGCCAGCACCGCGACCGCGCCGACGGCCAGGCCGCCCAGCAGCCCGCGCGCGATCCACAGCGCACGGCCCGGTGTCGTCTCCACCACGTTCACACGTTCCACTGTGCCGCACGGCGTGGATCCGGCCGCGGCCGCCACGCCGGGAATTCGAGGGCGCCGCACGCTGTTGACCCTCGGAGACGAGCCGTCCTCCGGCCGTGTGCAGGGCGAGTGCTCGTATGGGGGACAATGGAGAACGCCTCCCCCGCCGCGAGCGATGGTGGACCGCGCAGGAAGGAGAACCGCGATGGATGACCAGTCGCACATGTACGAGCTGGAGTTCCCGGCACCGCAGCTGTCCTCGGACGACGGTGCGGGCCCGGTACTGGTCCACGGCCTGGAAGGCTTCACCGACGCCGGACACGCCGTCCGCTTGGCGACCACACACCTGCGCGAGAGCCTCGAATCCGAGCTCGTCGCCTCCTTCGACGTCGACGAGCTGCTCGATTACCGCTCGCGCCGTCCGCTGATGACGTTCAAGACCGACCATTTCTCCGATTACGCCGAGCCCGAGCTGAACCTGTGGGCGCTGCGCGATACCGCGGGCACCCCGTTCCTGCTGCTGTCCGGCCTGGAGCCGGATCTGCGCTGGGAGAAGTTCACCACCGCGGTGCGGCTGCTGGCCGAACAGCTCGGTGTGCGGCGCACGATCGGCCTGTCGGCCATCCCGATGGCCATTCCGCACACCCGTCCGCTGGGCGTGACCGCGCACTCCTCGGACCGGTCGCTGATCGGCGAGCATCAGCGCTGGCCCGGCGAGCTGCAGGTGCCGGGCAGCGCCTCCTCGCTGCTGGAGTTCCGGATGGCCCAGCACGGGCACGAATCGGTCGGGTTCTCGGTGCACGTGCCGCACTACCTGGCCCAGACCGACTATCCCGAGGCCGCCCAGACGCTGCTCGAGAACGTCGCCGAGAACGCCGGCCTGGAGCTGCCGCTGGCGGCGCTGGGCGAGGCCGCGGCGCGGGTGCGCGAGCAGGTCGCCGAGCACATCGCCGGCAACGAGGAGGTCGAGACGGTGGTCCACGCGCTGGAACGCCAGTACGACAGCTTCGTGACCGCGCAAGAGGGCCAGTCGAGTTTGCTGGCCGGTGACGGCGAGCTGCCCAGCGGCGACGAACTGGGCGCCGAGTTCGAGCGTTTCCTGGCCGAACAGGGCGGTTACGGCGACACCGCCGCCGACGGCAAGGACTGAGCACCCGACCCACTAGGGTGGTCGGAGTGGATCTGACCGACCTGCTCGACATTCCCGGGACCGACGCCGACGCCCTCTACGAGTCGTTCGCGCTGTGGGCCGACGAGCAGGGCACCACCCTGTATCCGGCGCAGGACGAGGCGCTGATGGAGCTGGCCTCGGGCGCCAATGTCATCCTGGCGACGCCGACCGGGTCGGGCAAATCGCTCGTCGCGGTCGGCGCGCACCTGTTCGCCATGGCCAACGGGCAGCGCAGCTACTACACCGCGCCGATCAAGGCGCTGGTCAGCGAGAAGTTCTTCGCGCTGTGCGAGGTGTTCGGCGCGGAGAACGTCGGCATGGTCACCGGTGACGCCGCGGTCAACGCCGACGCCCCGATCATCTGCGCGACCGCCGAGATCCTGGCCAACCTGGCCCTGCGCGAGGGCGCGGCCGCCGAGGTGGGCCAGGTGGTGATGGACGAATTCCACTTCTACGCCGACCCCGACCGCGGCTGGGCGTGGCAGGTGCCGATCGTCGAGCTGCCACGCGCGCAGTTCCTGCTGATGTCGGCCACGCTGGGCGAGGTCGATTTCTTCGCCACCGACCTGGAGCGCCGGACCGGCCGCAGTACCGCGGTCGTCGCCGGCACCGAGCGCCCGGTCCCGCTGACGTTCTCCTACGTGCGCACCCCCATCACCGAGACCCTCGAAGAGCTGGTCACCACCCATCAGGCGCCGGTGTATGTCGTGCACTTCACCCAGGCGGCCGCCCTCGAGCGCGCCCAGGCGCTGACCAGTGTGAACTTCGCCTCCCGCGCCGAGAAGGACGCGATCGCCGCAGCCATCGGCGAGTTCCGCTTCGCGGCGGGCTTCGGCAAGACGCTCTCGCGCCTGATCCGCCACGGTATCGGCGTGCACCACGCGGGCATGCTGCCCAAGTACCGCAGGCTGGTGGAGAAGCTGGCCCAGGACGGGCTGCTGAAGGTGGTGTGCGGCACCGACACCCTCGGCGTCGGCATCAATGTCCCGATCCGCACCGTGCTGCTGACCGGGCTCACCAAATACGACGGCGTGCGCACCCGCAGGCTCAAGGCCCGCGAGTTCCACCAGATCGCCGGACGCGCCGGGCGCGCCGGGTTCGACACCATGGGCACCGTGGTGGTGCAGGCCCCCGAGCACGAGGTGGAGAACGCGCGCCTGCTCGCCAAGGCGGGCGACGATCCCAAGAAACAGCGAAAAGTCCAGCGCCGCAAGCCACCCGAGGGTTTCGTGTCCTGGAGCGAGGAGACCTTCGACCGGCTGGTCACCGCGCAACCCGAGCCGATGGTCTCGCGGTTCACGGTGACGAACTCGCTGCTGCTCAATGTGATCGCCCGCCCCGGCAACTGCTTCGACGCCATGCGGCACCTGCTCGAGGACAATCACGAGCCGCGCCCCGCCCAGCGCAGGCACATCCTGCGCGCCATCCGGCTCTACCGCGCGCTGCGCGATGCCGGTGTGGTGCAACAGCTCTCCGAACCCGACGCCCAGGGCCGGATGGCCCGGCTCACCGTCGACCTGCAGCGCGACTTCGCACTCGACCAGCCGCTGTCGCCGTTCGCGCTGGCCGCCTTCGAACTGCTCGACCGCGAGAGCCCCACCTACACCCTCGATGTCGTGTCGCTGATCGAGGCGACCCTCGAGGACCCGCGTCAGCTGCTGATGGCCCAGCAGCACAAGGCCCGGGGCGCCGCGGTGGCCGAGATGAAGGCCGACGGCATCGAATACGAGGAGCGCATGGAGCTCCTGGAAGAGGTCACCTGGCCCAAGCCGCTGGCCGAGCTGATCGAGCCCGCCTTCGAGACCTATCGCGCGGGGCACCCGTGGGTCTCGGAGTTCGCGCCGTCGCCGAAGTCGGTGGTGCGCGACATGATCGAGCGCGCGATGACCTTCGCCGAGCTCATCTCGTTCTACGAGCTGGCACGCTCGGAGGGCGTGGTACTGCGCTATCTGGCCGACGCCTACCGCGCGCTGCGGCGCACCGTGCCCGAGGCCGCGCGCACCGACGAACTCGACGACCTCACCGAATGGCTCGGCGAGCTGATCCGCCAGGTCGACTCGAGCCTGCTCGACGAATGGGAACAGCTCACCAACCCGGGCGCGGAGACCGACACCGAGCAGGTCGCCTTCGGCGCCGAGGCGGTGCGCCCGATCTCGGCCAACGAACGCGCCTTCCGGGTGATGGTGCGCAATGCCATGTTCCGCCGGGTGGAACTGGCGTCGCGGCAACGCTGGGACGAACTGGACGAACTCGCCCCCGGCACCGACTGGGCCGAGGACCTGGCGCCCTATTTCGACGAGTACGACACGCTCGGCACCGGTCCGGACGCGCGCGGGCCGCAGCTGTTCCAAGTGGAGAAGCGTCCCGGCTTCTGGCACGTGCGCCAGGTGCTCGACGACCCCGCCGGCGACCACGGCTGGGCGCTGACGGCGATCGTGGATCTCGACGAGTCCGATGCCGCGGGCGAGGTCGTGTTCGACGAGGTCACAGTCTCGGCGGGGTGAGTCATACCGGATCCGCATGGACCCATATGACGAATGTTTGACGGATTCGTTTTTGGGTAGGCGCCGCTGATACTCTCTCCCGGCCGCCGACCGAAAGTTCAACTATGCCCGAATCCCCGTACCTTGTCATCTACCCCGAACGGGTACGTGCCAACTACCGAGCCCTCGACGCCGCACTGGCGGCACCGGGCACCCGGATCAGGTACGCGGTGAAGGCGGCACCGGTCGACGAGCTCCTCACCCTGCTCGCGGACGAGGGCGCGGAGTTCGACGTCGCCAGCCTCGGCGAGATCGACCAGTGCCTGCGCCTGGGCATCGACCCGGCGACGCTGTGCTACGGCAACCCGATCAAGAAGAGCGCCCACATCGCGCGCGCCTTCGCCCTCGGTGTGCGCCGCTACGCCTTCGACACCGAGGACGACCTCACCCGGATCGCCGAGCACGCGCCCGGCTCCGAGGTCGAGTGCCGGTTCCTGTCCTCGGCCCCGCAGTCGCGCACCCCGTTCGGCACCAAGTTCGGCTGCGCGCCCGCCGAGGCGCTGCGCCTGCTGGTGCGCGCCCGCGATCTCGGCCTGGCCGTCGGCGGCCCCTACTTCCATGTCGGCTCCCAGCAGCTCGATCCGGCCGCCTGGCGGATCGGGATCGAGCAGGCCGGGCAGATCGTGAGCGCGCTGGCGGCCAAGGACATCACCGTCCCGGCGGTGAATGTCGGTGGCGGACTGCCGATCTCGTATGCCGACGCGGCGCCGGAGCTGTCCGCGATCACGGCCGCGATGCGCGCGGCCGCCGCGCGGTTCCTGCCCGCCGACACCGCCTTGATCGTCGAACCGGGCCGGGCGCTGGTGGGCGACGCGGGCACGATTCACGCCGAGGTCGTCGGCGTGCGATTCGCGCCGGACGGACGGCGCTGGGTGTATCTCGACATCGGCCGCTACAACGGTATGGCCGAGACGGAGAACGAGTACATCGCCTATCGCTTCGTCACCGATCGCGACGGCGATCCGGTGTCGGAGGCGGTGGTCGCGGGTCCGACCTGCGACGGCGACGATGTACTGTATCAACGCACGAAGGTCCTTCTGCCGACCACGTTGCGAGCCGGTGATCAGATCCAGATCCTCGACACCGGCGCCTATACCGCGAGTTATTCGTCGGTGTCCTTCAATGGTTTTCCGCCCTTGACCGTTCATGTCTCGGGCGCTGAGCGAGAGTGAGTTTGCCATGACGGCGGAATTCACCGGCTGGCACGTGCTGGCCGAGTTCGGTGGTGTCGACACAGACCTGTGTGACGATCTCGAACGACTCGAATCGGCGTTGCGTGAGTCTCTGATCGCGGCGGGCGTCACCATCTGCGATGTCGTTCACAAAAAGTTCGATCCGCAGGGGGTGACCGTCCTCGCCCTGTTGTCGGAGTCCCACGCCTCGATTCACACCTATCCGGAGTCCGGCGACATCTTCGTCGACGTCTTCACCTGCGGCAGCATCGGCGCGGGCGCGACGAAGGCGGTGGAACTCCTGCGAGACAAGTTGTCTCCCAAGGACGTTCGGATGAAGGTCGTCCAGCGCGGCCACGGTGCCGAGAAGATCTACGAACCGGTGGGCGACGGCCTGACCCGGATCTGGGATCTGCACGAGGTGATCGTGGACACGAACACCCCGTTCCAGCACATGGTGATCGCGCGCACCGATCAGGGCATCTCCCTGTTCTCCGACGACGACCGACAGTCCACCGAGTTCTCCCAGCTCACCTACCACGAGGCCATGATGGTCCCGGCGTTCGTGCTGGCCGAGAAGCTGGACCGGGTGCTGATCATCGGTTCCGGCGAGGGTGTGGCCTCGCAGATGTCGGTGGCGGCCGGGGCGAGCCTGGTCGACCACGTCGACATCGACCAGCGCGAGGTCGAGCTGTGCGCGCGGCACCTGCCCTACGGCTACACCCCGCAGGAGCTGGCCGCGGCCGTGGCGGGCGAGGGCCCGGTGCACGTGCACTACGCCGACGGCTGGGACTTCCTGGCCAAGGCGCAGGAGGCGGGCACCCGCTACGACGTGATCGTCATCGACCTGCCCGACGAGCGCGTCGAGGACGCCCAGCACAACCGGCTCTACGAGGCGGAGTTCCTGTCCCGATGTAAGGCGCTGCTGGCTCCCGGCGGTGTGCTGTCGGCCCAGGCCGGGTGCGCGACCATGTGGCGCAACGAGACCCTCGAGCGTTCGTGGGGCCGGTTCCACGAGCAGTTCGCCACCGTGGTGCCCTACGGCAGCGACGAGCACGAGTGGACCTTCCTGTTCGGCCTGAACGAGAAGATCGACGACCCGGTGCGCGGCATGACCGACCGGCTGGCCCTGCTCCCCTACCGCGCCGAGACCATCGACGCGCGGGCACTCGAGCGCGGCGCGATCGAGCCCTACGCCCTGCGCCGCTGAGCGCACGACGACACCGAAGGCGGTGATCCGGACAATCCGGGTCACCGCCTTCGTCGTTGCCGGGACTCGCCCGCCGATCCGTGAATCCGGTGCCGCGGGGCACCGGATGTTGGCACCATGCGAAGTGCACCGCTTCGAGCAGAATCGAGTCGTCCCATGACACCGTTGTCCGCCGCCGGCCTGATGCCGGTGCGCCGCCCCTCCGATCACCGTCCCCGCCTGGACGGGCTGTCCGCGGCGGGCGTCGCGACGTTCCGCGCGCTGTTCGACCGGGCTCCCGCGACCTCGGCCGCCGACTTCGCGCGCCTGGACGGCGATGTGTCGATGCGGTCGTTCCCCGGCGCCGCCGAGCGCGTGCTCGGCCCGCTGATGGCGCGGCCGTCCTATTTCTGGGTGGCGAAATCGCTGCGTCATCTCGATGACGGCACCGCGTTGGGGCACAACGTCTTCCGCGTGCTCGGCGGTGTACGCGCGCTGAATTTCGTGGCGAGGGTGGGTGATTCGGTGATCGACGGCCGGGCGGCGGTGCTGTTCGACTACGACGACCCGCGCGTGGGATCACGCCGACCGGCGCGCCGCATCTACGACGAGCTGCGCGAGATCGAACCGGATCTGTGGCTCGGTCCGAGCTACTTCCTGACCGGGGCCAAGCGGGTGCCGATGGGCTGGTTCGCCCTGGACGCCTCGGTCCCGTTCGACGGTCCGGCCTGAGCACGCGACCGGCGGGCACACACCGCGCCGTCAGTCGTCGTCGACGCCGCGCGCGGCCAGCGCCTCACCCATCGCGTCGGCGGTCCGCAGCGCCCGCACCAGGACCGGGGTGAGCAGGGCGGTCGCCGACCAGCCGACCCCGCGGGCGCGCCGGGCCTCGGCGACCTCGTGCACGATCTGGGCCAGCAGCGGCACACAGCGGATGGCCAGGGCCAGCAGCAGCGCGGTCCGCTCCGGGTCGACCCCGATTCGGCGCAGCGGGCGCAGGGCCCGGATGAGCGCGTCGAGCAGGTCGGTGACCCGGGTCGTCATGGTGACCAGGGCCGCTAGCGCGACCGAGACGAGCAGCACCGCGCACACCACCACGGCGCGGGTGGGTGAGGTGGTGAGCAGCTGGAACACCCCGATGATCACCGTCATCCACAGCACCGGCCGCAACTGGGCCAGCGCCACCCGCCAGGAGATCCGCGCGAGCGCGAACAGAGCGACCACCGCGAGCACGACCGCCGCGACGCCGGGCAGATCGCGCACGAACACCGTCATGGTGACGATCGCCAGGACCAGCCCCAGCAGTTTCACCCCGGCGGGCAGCCGGTGCAGCGGCGAGTCACCGGGCTGGTAGAGCCCGATCATGCGACGAGCAGGCGGTAGGCGTCCACCGCGTCGGCGGGGGTGCCGTCGAAGGCGACCGCGCCGTCGTCGAGCACGATGACCCGATCGAAACCGTCGAGCAGCGCGAGCTGATGGGTCACCACGATCACCTGCTGATCCAGCGAGTTCAGCGCCGCCGACACCCGCCGGGCATTGCGCAGGTCCAGCAGGGTGGTCGGCTCGTCGGCGACGAGCACCTCGGGCTCGCGGATCAGCGCCGAGCCGATGGCCAGCAGCTGCTTCTGACCGCCGGAGAGCAGGTGGGCGGGGTGATCGGCGTGCCCGGCCAGGCCGAAACGGTCGAGCATCCGGGCCACCCGCTCGGCGATCTCGGCCTTGGTCAGGCCGCTGCGCCGCAGCGAGAAGGCCAGGTCCTCGCCGACGGTCGGCATCACGATCTGGGTGTCGGGATCGGTGAAGACGAAACCGACCTTGCGCCGCACCTGGGCGCCCTTGCGCGCGGCGTCGATCCCGTCGACGGTGACCGTGCCCGTCGACGGCGCCAGCAGGCCGTTGAACATCCGGGCCAGCGTCGACTTGCCCGACCCGTTGGCCCCGATCAGGCCGACCCGGCGTTCGGTGATCCGCAGGTCGATTCCGCGCAGCACGGTCCGCTCACCGAAGCGGTGCCCGACCCCGGCGACGACGATCTCGCTCACGCGACCCGCTCAGCCACGGATCAGTCCCGGATAGGCACGGTGCACGCCCTTGGCCACCACGGTGGCGATCACGACCTTGGCCAGGTCGCCGGGCACGAAGGCGAAGTTGGTCGACACCGCCGCCCACACGCCCAGATCGGTGCGGATCAGCAGCCCGATCGTGCCGCACAGGTAGATGATCACGATGCCGCCCAGCGCGTTGACCAGCAGACCGAGCACGAGCGGGTACTTCGGCAGGATCGCGGCGGTGAGCAGGCCGATCACCAGCGTGGCGGGAATCCAGCCGAGCAGGTAGCCGGCGGTCGGCGAGGCCAGCGCGGTCAGGCCCGTGCGGCCACCGGACAGCAGCGGCAGGCCGATCATGGTCAGCGCGATGAACACGAGCACCGCGGCGGTGCCCTTGCGCGCGCCCAGTACCGCGCCGGTGAGGATCACGCCGAGGGTCTGCAGGGTGATGGGCACGCCGCTGAAGCCCACGGTGATCGCGCCGGGCAGGCCGAGGGCGGCGATCAGCCCCGCGAACACCGCGATCTGGGCCAGATCCCTGGCGGCGAATCCGGCCGCTGACTTGGGGGCATTGTCGACTTCGGGCACCGCAGACATCCTTCACAACAGAATTGAACGATGTTCAAAATAGCAGCCCAGCTGCCCGGAGAGGATTTCGCGGTCGGCGAAGATCGACTAGGATTCGGGGGTTGGAGCAACTCGGAGACAGACGCCGAGGAAGGGCCATCATGGCGATTGCGCTACAACGTTTCTCGACATTGATCGCGGCGATCTACACCGCGGGCGACGACCCGGACCGCTGGGAGGCGGTGGTCCACGAGATCACCGACACCTTCGGCGCGGTGCACACCCAGCTCGTCCTCACCGAGCCCGCCACCGGCGAGGTCTCGGTGATCACCGCGGGGACCGGCTACGGCACCACCCAGCTCGGCGCGCTCGCCGGGCGGGTCCACACGCTGCCGATCGGGGCCACCGTCACCGGCGACGACCTGTTCGCGCCCCGGGAGCGCGGCCTGCTCCCGGCCGAACCGCTCAAACCGGCCGGGCTGAGCGACTGTTTCGTCGCCCGGCTCACCGAGGAACTCCCCCCGTCCTGGATCTGCCTGGCCATGCCCGACGCCCGCGCGCTCACCGGCGAATCGGCCGCGCGCACGCTGCTCGGTGTGCTGGTCCCGCACCTGCGCGGGGCGCTGCACACCCACTCACGGCTGGTGGAACTGTCCCGGGACCGCGACTTCGCCCTGGCCACGCTGGAGAAGGCGAAATACGGGATCATGATCGTCACCGCCGACTCGGCGCTGGTCTTCGCCAACGCGATGGCCGAGGAGATCACCCAGCAGGCCGACGGGCTCACCGTCGACACGAGCGGCAGACTGCGCGCGACCGCGGCGGCGGCACCGGCCTCGCTGTGCGAGCTGATCCGCCAGGCGGCCGGACCCGAGCGCAGCAGTGGCAACATCGCCCTGCCGCGCGCCTCCGGCGGCCGACCGCTGATCGTGCGGGTCACCCCGCTCGAGGGGGTGCGCGAGGACGGTCCGTGGCAGCGCGCGGTGCTGCTGCTGGTGGTGGACCCGGAACACGATCCGGAACCGGAGCCGACCGCGCTGCACGATCTGTACGGACTCACCGATGCCGAGACGATGGTCGCGATGGGTGTGCTGCGCGGCGACGGCCTACCGGCGGTCGCCGATCAGCTGTCGGTCTCGCTGTTCACCGCGCGCACCCACCTGCAGCACATCTTCGCCAAGACCAGAACCCACCGGCAGGCCGAGCTGGTCCGGCTCCTGCTGACCAGCGCGATCTCCGCGCAGTAGCAGCCCTCCCCCTCAGATGGGATGGAATCCGACGCCGGGTCCGCCACGGTAGGCCACGTCGTCGAGGATGCGGGTGAAATTGGCGCCGACCTGCGGGCCCAGGCAGGGCACCGCGATGTAGCCGTTGACGATGGCCACCAGTGTCGAACCGACCACGACCGGCCCGCCGGAGTCACCCACGATCACGCAGATCTGGCTCAGCGTCCAGGTCGCGCCGCCGAAGACGTCACCGTAGACCAGGCCGCAGGTCTGCCCGGTGGTCCGGCCCTCCTTGCAGGCGACCGCCGGGAACTCGGCAGGCAGCCCGACCCCGGTGATCGTGGTGGAACCGACGTGGTTCACCGGGTCGACCCGGCCCGCGTCGAAGCTGATCAGGGCGTAGTCCAGCTGGTCGTTGACGAACGACACACTGCCCACGGTGCCGGCTTGCTGGTCCGCCTCGGCCGCGACACCGGCACCGGCCGCCGCGCAGTGCCCGGCGGTGAAACCGACCAGTTGCCCCGCGCCGTCGTAGCCGATGGTGGTGAGTGTGCACACCGAGCCGTCGTCGAAGACGATGCCCGATCCACCGCCGAGTGCTACCGGGGCCTGCGCGTTCGCGGTCCCGAAGCTCGCCCACGCCAGGACGAGCGCGGCGGCGAGGATCCACCATCGCCGCACCGACACAATCGGGGCACTCTCGCACCGGAGTGCGGGAGTGCCTCGGTCATTCCTGGGCTCGATCATGCGCGGGTCAGACCACGCACACCGGGTACAGAATGGGCAGGGTCACGAGAATCGGAACACAGGTCAGCAGTGCACCGGGGATCGTGATGAACGGCGACAGCACGACGGGCTGCACTTCCACGGGCACCGGTGCGACGGGGACGGGGGCAGGGTCCGCCGCGGGTGCTGCACCGGCTACGCCGGCACCGAGAGCGATCAACGGCGCACAAGCAAACACCGCGATGGTGGAGCGAATCTTGTTGTTGATCATTGCCATTCCTTAGAACTGAGGTGGCGGGTTCGTCACCTCATCCAGAACAGCACCGATGAACGGCGGGCGCGTCGTTCGAACAGATGAGATCAGTTCAGAACGGCCGCTTGGACCGGATCACCGCGGCCAGATACTCGTAGTCGTCGGCGCGGGCCGAGGAGGCGCGGAAGGCCAGCCCGATCGTGCGGCCGGGAGCGGGTGCGGCGAACCGGGCGACCTCGAGGGTGCCGCGCGCGGTCTCGGCGGCCACGGCCATCTCGGGAATGAGTGTTACTCCGAGTCCACCTGCGACACACTGCACCACCGTGGTCAGCGAGGCGGCGCGGGTGTCACCGACCGCGCCGGGGTGCACCTCGGCGCTACGGCACAGTTCCAGGGTCTGGTCGCGCAGGCAGTGGCCTTCGTCGAGTAGCAGCAGCGGCATCTCGGCCAGCACCGGGGCGGCCAGGTCGGTGCGCCCGGCCAGTTCGTGCCCGCGCGGGGTCACCAGGACGAACTCCTCGGTGTAGAGCGGGATCTCCACCAGCCCGGGCGCTTCGGTGGGCAGCGCGAGCAGCGCGACGTCGAGCACGCCGGTGCGCAGGCCGTCGAGCAGACGCGCGGTCTGGTCCTCCACCACCTGCGGCACCAGGGTGGGCAGTTTGCGGCGCAGCTCGGGTAACAGCTCCGGCAGCACGTACGGCGCGACCGTCGGGATGATGCCCATCCGTAGCACACCGCCGAGCCCGTCGCCGGCGGCCGAGGCGACGAACCGGTCGGCCGCCTCCAGGGTCGCGCGCGCCTGCGGGAGCAGCCGCATGCCCGCGGCGGTGACCAGCACCCGGCGGGTGCTGCGCTCGATCAGCTGCAGTCCCAGCCCGTTTTCCAGTGATGCCAGGGCCTGCGATAACGTGGGTTGGCTCACAGTCAAACGCGCTGCGGCGGTGCCGAAATGCCGGTATTCGGCGACGGCCACGAACGCACGCAGCTGCGACAGGGTTGGCTGATAAGTCTGATCAGTCACGCCTATCAGTGTACGACAAGCAATCGGCTTTACCTTTTAGTACGCTGGCCCCAACCACACCACGAATGAGGAGATGAGCATGGCTCTGCTGACCATCGGCGACCAGTTCCCGGCATACAACCTCAAGGCCGTCATCGGAGGTGACCTGTCGAAGGTCGACGCGCAGCAGCCCGACGACTACTTCACCCAGATCACCAGCGACGACCACGCGGGCAAGTGGCGCATCGTGTTCTTCTGGCCCAAGGACTTCACCTTCGTGTGCCCCACCGAGATCGCCGCGTTCGGCAAGCTGAACGAGGAGTTCGCCGACCGTGACGCGCAGGTCCTCGGCGCTTCGGTCGACAACGAGTTCGTGCACTTCCAGTGGCGTGCCCAGCACGAGGATCTCAAGACCCTCCCCTTCCCGATCCTGTCCGACCTCAAGCGTGAGCTGGCCACCGCCACCGGTGTGCTCAACGCCGACGGTGTCGCCGACCGCGCGACCTTCATCGTCGACCCGAACAACGAGGTCCAGTTCGTCTCCGTGACCGCGGGTTCGGTCGGCCGCAACGTCGACGAGGTGCTGCGCGTGCTCGACGCCCTGCAGTCCGACGAGCTGTGCGCGTGCAACTGGAAGAAGGGCGATCCGACCATCGACGCGGGCGAACTGCTCTCCGCCAGCGTCTGATCCACCCTTTCCCCACCGATTCACCCCAGAGGAGCCCCACTGTCATGAGCATCGAGAACCTGAAGAACTCCCTTCCCGAGTACGCCAAGGACCTCAAGCTCAACCTGTCCTCGCTCGCGCGCACCACGGTGCTGTCCGAGCAGCAGCTGTGGGGCACCCTGCTGGCCTCGGCCGCCGCCACCCGCTCGGCCACCACGCTGCGCGAGATCGCCGAGGAAGCCGCCGACACGCTGTCGGCGGAGGCTTACGAGGCCGCCCTCGGCGCCGCCTCGATCATGGGCATGAACAACGTGTTCTACCGCGGCAAGGCGTTCCTGGACGGCCGCTACGACGATCTGCGCGCGGGTCTGCGGATGAACATCATCGGCAACCCGGGCGTGGACAAGGCCGATTTCGAGCTGTGGTCGTTCGCGGTGTCCTCGATCAACGGCTGCGCGCACTGCCTCGAGGCGCACGAGAAGACCCTGCGTGAGGCCGGTGTCTCGCGCGAGGTGATCTTCGAGTCGCTGCGCGCGGCGGCCATCGTGGCCGGTGTGGGCCAGGCCGTGGCCTCGACCGAGGCGCTGGCGGGCGCCGCGGTCTGAGCCACCGTGGAACCGGGGCCCATCGGCGCGTATGCGCTGGTGGGCCCCGGTCCTTTCCTCGGGACACGACCGCGTCGTGGTTGGCCGGAGGACCGCGGACGCGCCGGTAGGCTCGCCCGCATGAACGCACATGATGTGCCCGATGCCCCGGACATCCAGGTCGAGGTCGTCCGAGTGTTCACCGATCCCGCCGGTCATCTCGGCAACGCGCTGGGCATCGCCAGGGCCGGCGACGTCGTCGCCCTCGACAAGCAGGAGCTGGCCGCGCGGCTGGGCTACAGCGAGACCACCGTCTACGAGGACCCGGTCGACGGGGTCGCCCTCGTCCGGATCTTCACTCCCACCACGGAATTGCCCTTCGCCGGGCATCCCACCGTCGGCACCGCGTGGTGGCTCGCCGAGCAGGGCCTGGCGGTGCACACCCTGCAGGTACCCGCCGGTCCCGTCGCGGTGACCCGCAACGAAGGCATCACCTGGGTCACCGCCCGCGCCGAGTGGACACCGGAATTCACCTTCCACCAACTGGATTCGCTCGACGAACTGGCCCTGCTGCGTCCCGGCGACATCACCACCGGACAGCACTACTACTGGGTGTGGACCGACGAGCCCCGCGGCGCCATCCGCTCACGAATGTTCGCCCCCGCCATGGGCATCGCCGAGGACGAGGCCACCGGCGCTGCGGCCGTCGCGCTCACCGCGCGGTTGCGGCGCGGGCTGGTGCTCACCCAGGGACTGGGTTCGCAGCTCTACACCGCCTGGGACTCCGACGGCTGGGTCCGGTTGGGCGGGCGGGTCTCCGAAGACCATGTGATGGTGCTCTAGCCACCGGGCGGGTTGCCGAAGCGGCGTAGCCACGGGGGCCGGGCGCTCCAGTGGCCGCGCCGCGGCGTGGGGGCGCCGACGTCGGCGAGGATCTTGGCCTCGAGCTGGCGTGGGGGCGGGCGCTGGTCGTCGTCGGCGAGCCGGGCGAGTACGTCGTGCACCGCCCGGACCCGTTCGGCGAACATCGACAGGCTGTGCGGGGCGGTCGCGGCGAGTTTGTTCTCGATGTGGTGGTGCTCCAGTTCGGCGACGGCGTCGAGGGCGTAGGCGTCGGCCAGTGTCAGCACCGAACCGGGCGGGCACCAGGGCGGCCGGGTTGCGCAGCGCGCCAGCCGCTGTTCGGCCAGCCGCTCGACGCCCTCGGCCAGCAGCCGGGTGACCATCGGTACGCGCAGGCCGAGTTCACGCCCGATCGCGCGATAGGTGCGGCCACCGTAGTAGGCCAGGACGAACACCTCGCAGTGACTGTCGAGCGGGTCGTCGAAACCGAGGCGGGCCGAGACCGCCAGCCACGGCATGTCCTCGCCGTCGTTGCGGTCCAGGCGCAGCCGCTGCACGGCCAGGCGGTGTACCTGGGCCAGCAGCCAGGTCTGTTCGGGACCGAACACGACGGGTTCGGGGCGGGGCGGGGCCAGGTCCGCGCCGGTGTGGTCGGGCAGCTCGTCACCGTCGCGGCCGTAGACGACGCCGCTGCCGAAGGCGAGATCGTAGGTGGGGCGGTCCAGATCATGGGTGTCGGGGCGGGTGGCGACGAAGGCCGAACGGCCCCACGGTGTTCCGAGGTCGGGGACCGGCGGGCCCGCGGGTTCGACAGGCTCGTCGGGTAATTCGTCGTCCTCGGCGGTGATCCACGGCGTCGCGCGCACGCGCCGGAACCCCTCGCGGACAACCTCTTCGGCCAGCCCGCGCCGATGCAGCACGCGCAGGGCCAGCCCGAACGCCGCCGCGCCGGTGGTGCGGTAGAGCTCGCGCACCGCCTCACGATCCTCGGCACCGGACAGGATTTCCGGGGCGGCCGCCGGTACCCCACGCCGCGCCTTTTCGGGACCACGCTGTCCATTCATCGTCGAATTCCTGTCCGCACAACGGCAATTCGCAGCCCGAGCGGTTGTGGATCGGTATTCACCGGCCGATCGCGGCGATCAGCATGAACGCGGTGCCGAAATCCATCACCAGATGCGGCACCAGCGCCGAGGTCAGCCGGTGGCCGCCGGGGGGATGTAGCCAGCGCAGCAGCCGTGGCCGGTGACCGGCGGTGCCGAGCACCAGCAGCGCGTCGAGCACGAACAGCGCGGCCAGCCCGAGTGCGGGCCACAGGGGGGCACCCGCCCCGTGTCCGGCGCCGTGCCCGCTCATCGCGTAGAGCATGGCCGCGGCCGCGACGGTGTGGTAGCCGAGCGCGAACAGGTCCTCGGTGCCGGGCAGCGCGCCGGTGCGCCACCGGAACAGCCGCTCCCCGAACAACATCGCGAAGGTCACCGTCAGCGCGATCAGGATGCCGCGCATGGCGTGCGGATCACTGCCCACCGGGAAGATCAGCATGGTCAGCATCACCAGACACATCAGCAGATGCGCCCCGTCGGCGGCGGCGTCCACCCGCTGACCGGCACGCGGGCGGGTCAACCGCCCGACCACGATCACCCCCGCGACGACGAACGCGGCGACCACCCACCACCGCACCATCCCGCTGTCCTGCACGAATTCGGCCACACCCCACCACCTTCGAGTCGACACCCGCCCCACCATGCTCGCACCGACCGCACGCCCCCACTACCGTTTCCGACCGATCCCCACCTGCGACAACGCCGTCGAACGGGCACCATGAACACATGAGCGACCCCGCCACCACGCACTGGCGCATCACCATCGACGACCTGACCGGCCCCGAGATCACCGACCTGCTGACCCGTCACCGCGCCCAGATGGCGGACAACTCCCCCGCCTGCAGCATGCACGCGCTCGACCTGACCGGCCTGCGCGATCCGGCGGTGACGGTGTGGAGCGCGTGGTCGGGTACGAGCCTGGTCGGCTGCGGCGCGCTGCGCGAACTCGCCGCGGCGCACGGCGAGATCAAGTCCATGCGGACCGCCGCCGGGCACACCGGGCGCGGGGTGGGGGCGGCGATCCTGGCCCATCTCGTCGCGACGGCACGGCAGCGCGGCTACCGGCGCGTGAGTCTGGAGACGGGGTCGAGCGCGTTCTTCGCGCCCGCGCGGCGGCTGTACCGGCGCCACGGGTTCGCCGAGTGCGGGCCGTTCGCGGAGTACGTCCTCGACCCGAACAGCCGGTTCTTCACGCTCGAGCTCGGCTGACCCGTGCCGCCCGGCGGCGTGGGCTCAGCCCAGGGCGCGGGCGAAACCGGCGGCCAGGTCGGCGACCTGGGCGTCGGTCATGACGAACGACGGGGAGATCTGCAGCGCGCCACCGCCGGCGGCGCGACCGGAGATGCCTTCGGCGCGCAGGGCTTTGACGAACCCGGGCGCCTCGGCGGGGTCGGCGAGCTGGACGGCGGCCACCGCGCCGAGACCGCTGCGGACCTCCCGGACACGGGGGTGCTCGGCCAGCGGTGCCAGGGCGGTGTGCAGGGTCTGTTCGAGGCGGGCGGCCTCCTCGATCAGGCCCTCGCGTTCGATGATGGCGAGGTTGGCCAGGGCGGCTGCGGCGGCACCGGCGTGGCCGCCGTAGGTGTAGCCGTGCCGGAACCAGACGCCGCCGCCGAAGAACGGTTCGGCCAGGTGCGGGGCGACGAAGACCGCGCCCATGGGTACGTACCCGGAGGTGAGGCCCTTGGCGGTCGTCATCAGATCGGGTTGCAGATCGAAGCGGGTGGAGGCGAACCAGGAGCCGCCGATGCGGCCGAAGCCGGTGACGACCTCGTCGGCGACGAAGAGGATGTCGTGATCGCGGCAGATCTGGCGGACCTCGGCGAGGTAGCCCCGCGGTGGCAGGTACACCCCGCCCGCGCCGATGATCGGCTCGCAGAAGAACGCGGCGATCTGCTCGGCGCCGATCTCCTCGATCAGGGCCAGCAGCGCCTTGGCGTCGTCCCATTCGACGGTGCGGGTGTCGGCGACCAGGGTGCCGTAGCCCTCCAGGTTGGGTGCCAGGCCGCCGAGCGCGGTGCTCGCGTAGTGCATGCCGTGGTAGGCCAGCCTGCGCCCGACCAGGATCGTCTTGTCGGTGCGGCCCTGCTCGAACCAGTAGCGGCGGGCCAGCTTGGCGGCGGTCTCGATGGAGTCCGAGCCGCCGGAGGTGAAGAAGATCTTGCTGCCGGGCACCGGGGCGATGGTGGCCAGTCTCTCGGCCAGTTCCTGGACCGGCGGCTCGGTGAGGTCACCGAAGTTGGAGTAGTGGGCGATGGTGCGCAACTGCGCGGCGACCGCGTCGGCGATCTCGGCGCGGCCGTGCCCGACGTTGGCGAACCACAGTCCCGCGGTGGCGTCGAGATAGCGGGTGCCCGCGGTGTCGTAGACGTAGGCGCCGTCACCCCGGGCGACGACGAACGCGCCGTCGCGGTCGACGGCACCCATATCGGCGAATCCATGCCAGAGCGCATTCATGACTCCACACTTACCCGAACCCGGGCCGGGGCGCGCGCGGACCCGCGCGGCGTCTCAGTCCGCGGACCGGCGATCACGCCACCGCGCGGGCAGATCCCCCAGCGACGCCATGGCTACCGCGAGTACCGCGAACACCACGGTGAGCACCACCAGCCCGATCACCAGCGAGACGTACCCCTGGCCGCGGGGGTCGATGAACGGGTAGGGATACCAGTCCACGATCGGGCCGCGGATCAGCGTGTAGATGCCGTAGACCAGGGGGAACGCCAGCCACCAGGCGATCAGCTCCGGGTCGGCGCGCAGCCGCCGCGGCATGGCGACCAGCAGCCAGTCCAGCAGCAGCACCAGGGGCAGGACGCGGTGCAGCACGTCGTTGATCCAGCGGTCGTTCAGCATGACGTCGACCTTGGCCAGCAGCACCGCGTAGACGACCATCGTGATCAGCATGTAGAGCGTCACCGCACCACGGAAGATCTGCCAGCGCGGCGCCTGCGGGGCGAGGACGCCACCGACGGCCAGCACCACCACCGCGAGGATGTTCGATTCGATGGTGAAGTAGCTCAGGTAGTTGATCAGCGAGAATGTCGCGGAGTCCATATTCCGCAGAGGGATCCACAACAGCGCCACCAGGCCGAGCACCGCGAACCCGATCCGGTACGCCCTGATCCACCACGCCGTGCCCGCCGCTGCGCTCATACCGGGATCGTCGCACGCGCGTACCGCCGCGACGGCCACCTCGCCCTGCGCGTCGCGGCACACCGACGATCGCGGGCGTGCGCCGTGGTGTGTCGTTGGTCTCGCCGGACCGCCCCGCGGGCGACGGGACGGAAAACCGCTGGCGGCCTTCGCTAGGCTGACAGATGCAATGACCAGGACAGCTAGCACCGGTACCCGCGCGCTGCGCACCCGCTTGGCGGAGGTCTCGCTGCGCGACGAACACCGGCTCCAGCGCAAGCTCGACCGTGCGCGCCCCGACGACCTACCCGCCCTCGAGGCCGAGATCGCCGCCGCCGCGACCCGCGTGGCCAACCGCCGCGCGGCGCTTCCGCCGATCACCTACCCCGAGCAACTGCCGGTCTCCGCGCGCCGCGACGACATCGCCGCCGCCGTCGCCGCGCACCAGGTGGTGATCGTCGCCGGCGAGACGGGCTCGGGCAAGACCACCCAGATCCCGAAGATCTGCCTGGAACTGGGCCGTGGCATCCGCGGCACCATCGGCCACACCCAGCCACGCCGCCTGGCCGCGCGCACCGTCGCCGAGCGCATCGCCGAGGAACTCGGCACCGAGCTGGGCGATGTGGTCGGCTACACGGTCCGCTTCACCGACCAGGCCTCCGACCGCACGCTGGTCAAACTCATGACCGACGGCATCCTGCTCGCCGAGATCCAGCGCGACCGGATGCTGCGCCGCTACGACACGATCATCATCGACGAGGCACACGAGCGCAGCCTCAATATCGACTTCCTGCTCGGCTACCTGAAGCAACTGCTGCCCAAGCGACCCGATCTCAAGGTGATCATCACCTCGGCGACCATCGACCCGGAGCTGTTCGCCCGGCATTTCGCCGATGCCGAGGGAACACCGGCGCCGATCGTCGAGGTGTCGGGCCGGTCCTATCCGGTGGAGCTGCGCTATCGGCCGCTGTCGCTGGAACTGCCCGGGTCCGACGAGGACGACGAGGACACCCGCGTCGTGGACCGCGACCCCACCGACGCCATCGCCGACGCGGTCACCGAACTGTTCGCCGAGGGCGACGGCGATGTGCTGGTGTTCCTGTCCGGCGAACGCGAGATCCGCGACACCGCCGACGCGCTGCGGGACCGGCGGCTGCCGCGCACCGAGGTGGTTCCGCTCTACGCGCGGCTCTCGGCCGCCGAACAGCACAAAGTGTTCACTCCGCACACCGGCCGCCGGGTGGTGCTGGCCACCAATGTCGCCGAGACCTCGCTGACCGTGCCGGGCATCCGCTATGTGGTCGACCCCGGCACCGCCCGCATCTCCCGGTATTCGATGCGCACCAAGGTGCAGCGGCTGCCGATCGAACCGATCTCGCAGGCCTCGGCCCGGCAGCGGTCGGGGCGCTGTGGCCGCGTGGCCGACGGTATCGCCATCCGGCTCTACGCCGAGGACGATTTCGAGTCGCGGCCCGCGTTCACCGAACCGGAGATCCTGCGCACCAATCTGGCCGCGGTCATCCTGCAGATGACGGCGCTGGGTCTGGGCGACATCGAGAGCTTCCCGTTCGTGGAGGCACCGGATCGCCGGGCCATCCGCGACGGCATCGCCCTGCTCGAGGAGCTCGGCGCGCTGGCGCACGGCAGCGCGAAAGCCGTGGACGGCGAAGCGCATTCGGGTGGGCATCTCACGCTCACCCCCATCGGACGCGAGATGGCCCAGCTGCCGGTGGACCCGCGCATGGCCCGGATGCTGGTGGAGGCCCACCGCAACGGCTGCCTGGACGAGGTGCTGGTGATCGTGGCCGCGCTGTCCATCCAGGACGTGCGGGAGCGACCGGTCGAACACCAGCAGGCCGCCGACACCCAGCACGCCCGCTTCACCGTCGACGGCTCGGACTTCCTGACCTACCTGCGCCTGTGGGACTACCTCACCGAGCAGCGCAAGTCGTTGTCGTCCAACCAGTTCCGCCGCATGTGCCGCGACGAGTTCCTGCACTACCTGCGCATCCGCGAATGGCAGGACCTGCACGGCCAGCTGCGCACCATCACCCGCGGACTCGGCTGGAACGAGGCGGGCACCGCGGCCCCCGGGCGCGCACAAGCCGGCGCGAAAGGCCGAGGCGATCGGCGGCGCGGCGGCGATCGGGCTGCGCGTGGCCAGGACACGAAGTCCCCGAAGGCCGGTCAGGTGAGCGAGGACGCCGAAGCGGCGATGCCGTGGCCCGCCGCGCAGATCCATCAGGCGCTGCTGGCGGGCATGCTCTCGCACATCGGTGTCCGCGAGGCCGAGTCGCGGGAATTCCTCGGCGCGCGCAACGCCAAGTTCATGATCTTCCCCGGCTCGTCGCTGGCCAAGAAGCCCCCGCGCTGGGTGATGGCCGCCGAACTCGTGGAGACCTCGCGGCTGTGGGGCCGCATCACCGCCAAGGTGGAACCCGAGTGGGCCGAGCGGCTCGCCGGGGAGCTGGTGAAACGCACCTACTCCGAACCACATTGGTCGTCCAAGCGTGGCGCCGCGCGCGCCTACGAGCGGGCCACACTCTACGGTGTGCCGCTGGTGACCGGCCGTCCCGTCGACTTCGGGCGCATCGACCCCGAACTCTCGCGCGAGCTGTTCCTGCGCCACGCCCTGGTCCAGGGCGAATGGCAGACCCGGCACGGGTTCTTCGCCCGCAACCGCGCGCTGATCGACGACGTGGCCGATCTCGAACACCGCGCCCGCCGCCGCGACATCCTCGTCGACGACGAGGTGCTCTTCGAGTTCTACGACCAGCGCGTGCCCGCCGACATCGTCTCGGTGCGCCACTTCGACAGCTGGTGGCGCAAGGCCGAACGCGAGGACCCCACGCTGCTGGACTTCTCGGCCGAGACCGTCACCAATGCCGGTGCCGCCGCGCTGGACCCGACCGACTTCCCCGACGCCTGGCGGCAGGGCGAACTCAGTTTCCCGCTGACCTACCAGTTCGAACCCGGCCGGGACGACGACGGCGTGACCGTACGCATCCCGGTCGAGCAGCTCGCCCACGTGCGCGCGGTCGGCTTCGACTGGCTGGTACCCGGGCTGCGCGAGGAACTGGCCGCCGCCTTCATCAAGACCCTGCCCAAGACCCTGCGCCGCGCCGTCGTGCCCGCGCCGGACTTCGCCACGGCGGCCCTGCGCGGGCTGACCCCGCGCGCCGAGCCGCTGCGCACCGGGCTGTCCCGGGAGCTGTCGCGGCTGGGTTCGGTGACCATCACCGCCGAGGATCTGTCCCCCACCGCGCTGCCCGATCATCTGCGGATGACCTTCGCCGCGGTCGACCGCGACGGCCGGGTACTCGCCAAGAGCAAGAATCTCGCGCAGCTGAAAACGCGCCTGGCCGAGCAGGTTTCGGCCTCGGTCGCCCGGGCCACCGCGGGAGCCGAGCGCGCGCCCGCCACGGAGTGGACCTCGGAGTCGCTGGGCTCGGTGGCCGAGACGGTGCGCCGCGAGGTGGCCGGGCAGACGGTCACCGGCTATCCGGCCCTGGTGCCCGAAGGCGAGGGCGTCGCGGTGCGCGTGCTGAGCTCGCCCGGCGAACAGGCCGCGGCCATGCGCGCGGGTGTGCGCACACTGCTGCTGGCCGCGATTCCCACCTCGACCCGCGCAGTGACCTCGGGCCTGCCCGCGGCCGACCGGCTGGCGCTGAGCCAGAATCCCGACGGCTCCCTGGACGAGCTCGTGCAGGACTGCCGGGTCGCCGCGGCCGACGAACTCATCGCGAAGGCGGGCGGGCCCGTGCGCAGCCCCGAGCAGTTCGACCAGCTCGTGGCCACCGTGCGGCCGCAGCTGGCCGGGGCCGTCGGCAGCCTGATCAGAACGGTCGCGCCGGTGCTGTCGGCGGCACACCGGGCGCGCGCGGCGCTGGCGGAGACCACCGAGACCGATATCGCCGAGGACGTCCGCCACCAGCTCGACGACCTGCTGTTCCCCGGCTTCGTGGCCGAGTGGGGCCGGGCGCGGTTGCGCGAACTCCCGCGCTATCTGCTCGCGGCGGCCCAGCGCCTGGAATCCCTGCCGGGCTCGGCAGTGCGCGACCGGCAGGGCATGGTCGAGGTGGACCGGATGCTGGCCGCCTACGACAAGCTGGTGCGGAGTCTGCCCGAGAACCGGAAGCACGCGCGCGACGTCACCGAGATCTGGTGGATGATCGAGGAACTGCGGGTGAGCCTGTTCGCACAGAAGCTGGGCACCCCGTATCCGGTGTCGGCCAAGCGGATCGAGAAGGCGATCGGCGCGATCCGGCGCTGAGCGAGGTCAGTCGGCGGATACGGCCGCCGCGGCGCGCGCGGCCCGCATCTCGGTGATCTCCCGCTCGAAATCCGCGGCGCTGGTGAAGGATCGGTACACCGAGGCGAACCGCAGGTAGGCCACCTCGTCGAGATCGCGCAGCGGGCCGAGGATGGCCAGGCCGACCTCGTGGCTGGGGACCTCCGGAGAACCCTTGGCGCGCACCGCGTCCTCGACCTGCTGGGCCAGCAGGTTCAGCGCGTCGTCGTCGACCTCGCGGCCCTGGCAGGCACGCCGGACACCGACGATCACCTTCTCCCGGCTGAACGGCTCGGTGACGCCACTGCGCTTGACCACCGACAGGATCGCGGTCTCGACGGTGGTGAACCGGCGAGCACAGGCCGGGCAGGATCGACGACGGCGGATGGCCGTACCCTCCTCGGCTTCCCGCGAATCGACTACGCGCGAGTCAGGGTGTCGGCAGTACGGGCAATGCATCCGAGGGTTCCTTCGTCGAGGCGCACTCCATGGCACTTGACAGAATACCGCTCAGGGCTGCACGAGCTGCCACTGCGTGGTCAAGTCCGCGATGATCTCCGGTAACCGGGCGATCATCCGGCCCCGATCGAGCTTGACCGTGAACGGCTCGCGATACACCCCGCCGGCGCGGGTCGCGTCGGCGACCAGGTCGAGGTGGCGGGGCACCAGGTCGGCGGTGATGTAGGCCCAGCGATCGGCCCGGTCGGCCCAGTCGAAGGCGGGTAGTGGCATGCGCAGGGCCAGCGTGGTGCCCGGTGCCCCCACCGTGACCGGCGCGTACACCCCCGGCGCCCGGGTGCCGGGTACGGCCGGTTTGCCCGCGATGGTGGTGACGTAGGTGAGCACCCGGCCCAGGCCGTCGCGGCCCGCCGCGGTGGCGTCCCACTGGTCGGCGACGATGTGGTTCTGTTCGCGGTCGGTCATCCGGAGCAGCGCGTCGGTGCGGCCCTCGGTGGTCCCGGCGTCGATTCCGGCCCACGCGGCGCGCATACCGTCGTCGAGCAGGCCCGCGGCGCGCATCTCGTCGATGCCCGCCATGCCCTCGGCGAGGTAGGCCTCGTGCATCGGCACCAGGTCGAGGAAGATGTGCTTCTGCATGATCATCAGCCGGGTCTGGTACCAGGCCAGGTCCGCGGTGGTCAGGCGCGGGCCGCGCTGGGCCAGGCCGGTGATGTCGGCGGGTACCTCGGCGAGCAGTTCGGGTGGGACCGCGCGCAGCACCTCCGCGACGGCCGTGCCCAGCTCGTGGATGCCGGCGACCGAGAGCACCCCGCCGATGTCGCCGACGTCGAAGAAGCCCGACGCGAACGAGCCGCCCGCGATGCCTGCCAGTCCCGCCCAGTAGAAGTCGGGACGCGCGGCGGCGATGCGGAAGTAGTTCACATACACCTGGGTGAAGGTGGCCGTGCCCGCGGCGACACCGCGGTAGGGCGCCCACGCGGCCAGATCGATGCCGGCGTGGTCGGCGGCGACGACGAGCCAGTACTGGTGCAGCAGGGTCGCGTAGCGCTCGGGTGCGATCCCCGCGGCCCTGGCCTCGTCGAGCGCGGCCCGCAGGGGTTCCTGGGACAGTGGCAGGGCTGGATGCAGTCCACCCCCGAATTCACCTTCGGCATTGAGGGCGGGCAGGTCGAGGAAATCGGCGTACGCCGGGCGGGCCTGCGCGGTGGGCGCGAGCAGAGTGCCGAGCAGAAAACCGAGCAACAGGACGATCGAACAGCGGCGCACGGGACCTCGCATCCGATATCGGCCGAGGCGACCGCGCCCCGGTTCGGGATGCCCGTCACGGTAGCAACGTGTTCTAGTTTTGGAACGATTTTCGTCTGGGACAGTACTGGCCGACTCGTGCGGCCGACGGTGGAAAACCTCTACTACGCAGCGCCGTCGCCGCTAGCCCTGCCCCGGGACAAGACCCCTGGACGGCACGTCCACCGGCTGTGTGATCCCCGGGACGGGCGCGTCGAGCCGCTCACCGAAACCGCCCGCGCGCAGGTGCGCCAGGCCGAGGAACGCGACGACGATCAGCGCGGTCGCCAGGGCCGTGACGGCCAGCGCGGCGAACCCGCGCTGCGCGCGCTCCACCCGCTGTAAGGGATGCGTGCCCCGCGCCGGGCGCGCGACCGGTTCCGAACCCCGGCCGTAGAGCGCCAGTTCGCTGCGCGGCCCGCGGTCGACGCGCGGCGCCGTCGCGCGCGTACTCACCCGGCGCGGGTGGCCCACGGGCCCGGGTAACGGCTCCGACCGCGGCACGGTCGCGAAGGCCAGATCCAGCTCGGCATCGGTGAGATCGAAGATCCTGGTGCGCCGTTCGGTGCGCACGAGCTCGCGCGGCGACTCGATCCGCACCGGCGCGGGTGCGGCGGTGCGCACCAGGACCGAACGAGCCTCCCGCACCGGACCGGCTCCACCGGACTCCCGCTCTACGGCGTGCGCGGCCTCCACCACCGGCGGCTCGACACGCTCGGGCCGGGTGCGCGAGGTACCGCGCACGAGTGCGAAAGGTCGTGGCGCGCGGGCGGTCCAGCGACGCCGGAGGACGGGCTCGCGACCCGGAACGGGATCGAAGGAACGCAGGGCGCCGGTCGCTGTGCTCATCGGAAGAACCTCCGGGGTGGTGTGCTCCGCTGCTGAAGAAAACCGCTGGTGAGGCGAGGACGCCTCCGGTTGTTCGAACATGTGTGCGACGAACTGATGTTCGATTTCTACCACGCGGCGGCGCCGATGTCAGCACGAAACGCCCGACATGCTCGAACAGATGTTTGATAGTTCGGCGTGGCCCGACTAGCCTCGGAAGCGCGAATTCGACCAGGGAAAGGGCGGGACAGGTGACCCACACAGACGACACGGGTGACGAAAGCACTACCGGCACCGTCACATCGGGATCCGGCGCGGATCTCACCGTGCGTCAGCGCACGGTCCTCGAGGTCATCCGTACCTCGGTGACCGAACGCGGCTATCCGCCCAGCATCCGCGAGATCGGCGACGCGGTGGGGCTCACCTCCACCTCCTCGGTGGCCCATCAGCTGCGCGCGCTCGAACGCAAGGGCTACCTGCGCCGCGACCCGAACCGGCCGCGCGCGGTGAACGTGCGCGGGCTCGACGAGGCGGTCCGTTCGGTGACCACACTGCCGGCCGAACAGCCCGACGAGGCCGCCGCGAGCCGCCCCACCCCCACCTTCGTCCCGGTGCTCGGCCGGATCGCGGCGGGCGGGCCGATCCTGGCCGAGCAGGCCGTGGAGGAGGTCTTCCCGCTGCCGCGCGAGCTGGTCGGTGACGGATCGCTGTTCCTGCTCAAGGTCGTCGGGCAGTCGATGGTCGACGCGGCCATCTGCGACGGCGACTGGGTGGTGGTGCGTCAGCAGAACGTGGCCGAGGGCGGCGACATCGTCGCGGCGATGATCGACGGCGAAGCCACCGTGAAGACCTTCAAGCGCACCGGCAAGGATGTCTGGCTGATGCCGCACAACCCGCATTTCGAGCCGATCCCCGGCAACGACGCGCAGATCCTCGGCAAGGTCGTCACGGTCATCCGCAAGATCTAGCGCACGCTCGCGTCCATCTCCCAGAGCAGCAGTTCGGCGGCGGTCACGGCGGTCACGCGGTGGCCGCCGGTCGCGGTCAGCCGTACCGCGTCGCCCTGTTCCAGCCGGCCGTGGTCCTCGTAGTCCACGGTGCCGCGTGCGACGAACACGTGTCCGTACGGCGCGTCCGGCACGATGATGGTGTGACCCGGATCGAGCCGGGCGACATGGAAGGTGGCGTGGCGGTTGCCGATGCCGATCGCGGCGTCGGCGCGATGGCGCGGCATGCCGGAGGCCACCGGGACCAGGGTGTTGCGGGCCAGGTCGCCCTCGATGTCGAGTTCCTGGTAGCCGGGTGCGGTGCCCACGGTGTCGGGCGGAATCCACATCTGCACCACGTGCAGGCGTTCGGTCTCCCGGTAGCCCGCGCCGTTGCGCTCGGAGTGGCGGATGCCGGTACCCGCGCTCATCCGCTGTGCCAGCCCGGGATGGATCACCCCGGAGTGCCCGGTCGAATCCTGATGTACCACAGTGCCTTCCAGCACCCAGGTGAGGATCTCGGTGTCGCGGTGCTGGTGGGTGTCGAAGCCCTCGCCGGGGTCGACGGTGTCCTCGTTGTGCACCAGCAGCAGGCCGTGCGCGTAGTCCTCGAGCACGAAATTGCCGGTCGCCGGGAACGACTGTTTCGAGACGAGCCATTCGTTGCGCCAGTGCCACCGGTCCGCGCCCGGGATCACCTGGACCTGCGCTGTCGTCATCGCCGTCACCTCTCACTATCCGGACTCGAGTCCGTATAGCGGGTAACCCCGCGGGCGGCGCGGGCATTCCACGCCGCCGCGCTCAGGCGGTGACCGTCACCAGGGCAGCGCACCCCGCAGGCGGCCGAACAGGCTGCGCCCGCTGTCGCGCTCGCGCTCGGTGAACAGGAACTGCAGCTCCTCTTCCAGGCCCTTGCGCACGACATCGCGCAGGTCGGCGGCCGCGCCGTCGAGATCCTCGGCCTCCAGCCACGGCGTCGGGTCGATCGGGGCGCCCGCGGAGAAGTAGAACCGCTCGGGACGCGGGATCGGGGTCGGACCGATGCCCTTGACCAGCGGCGGGTTCAGCTCGGGATTGATGCCCAGCAGTTCGCAGGTCCAGCGCAGCGGGCGCATCGCCGGATGCTGGCCGTCGAAGACGATGTCGTAGGCGTCGTCGATGCCGATCATGGCCAGCGGCACGATCGGCACACCCGCCTGGATGGCCATCCGCGCGAAACCGGTGCGGCCCTCCCACTTGAGCGCGTACTTCTCGCCCTTGCGCCGGATCGCCTCGCGGCCGCCGCCCGGGAACACCACCACGGCCTCGCCGCGTTCGAGCAACGTCAGGCAATTGGCGCGGGTACCGCGCACCGCGCCGAAGCGGTGCAGGATCTCGCGCACGCCCGGCTGCATCAGCACGTGCTCGGCCAGGCCGCGCACCAGCCGGCCGCGTTCGCGCAGGATCGCGGGCATGAGCAGCGGCGCGTCGATGCCGCCGAGCAGATTGTGGTTGGCCACGATCAGCACCGGTCCCTCGGCGGGGATGTTCTCCAGGCCGAAGAAGCGCGGACTCGTCCAGGCCCGCAGCGGCGCGAAGAACGCCTCGAAGGCCCGGATCTCCCATTCGCTCGGCGCCGGATCCAGCGGCGCCCCGTCGGAGAGGATCGGGCCGCCCTGCTCGGCCCGTCCTGTCCCTTTATCGTCGTTCGACATAACACCCTCCTGCTGTCGATACTCGACCATAGCTTCCGAAAAAGGCCGTGTCGCATCGACATTCGACCGCAAACGGTCGGCTAATCAGCGAAAAAGATCAGCTGAGCACCGGCTCGGCGGGCCCGGAATGGGCGTATTCGGACAGTGCCGCCGCCAAGGCGTGAGGCACCCGGGCACGCACCCGGGTTCCGCCTTCCTCGTGGTCGGAGGAGATGATACGGCCGTCGGCGTGGATGCGGGCGAGCAGGTCGCCGCGGCTGTAGGGCAGCAGGACCGTGATGTCGACATCGAGACCGCCGAGCACCTCGGAAAGTCGTTCGCGCAACTCCTCGATTCCGGCGCCGGTGTGCGCCGAGACGAACGCGGCGTCGGTGAGCATGCCGCGCAGCCGGGTGAGCTCGTTCGGGTCGGCCGCGTCGATCTTGTTCACCACCAGCAGTTCCGGTGGTGCCGCGGTGCCCTGCTCCTTGATCACGTCGGTGATCACCTCGCGCACGGCCTTGATCTGCTCGAGCGGCAGCGGGTCGGACCCGTCCACGACGTGCAGCAGCAGATCGGCGCCGGTGACCTCTTCCAGCGTCGACCGGAAGGCCTCGACCAGCTGGGTCGGCAGGTGGCGCACGAAACCGACGGTGTCGGTGAACACCATCTCGCGACCGTCGTCGAGCGCGGCCCGGCGGGTGGTCGGATCGAGGGTGGCGAACAGCGCGTCCTGCACCAGCAGGCCCGCGCCGGTCAGGGCGTTCATCAGGCTGGACTTGCCCGCGTTGGTGTAGCCGACGATCGCCACCGACGGCACCCCGCTGGCACTGCGGCGCGCGCGCATGGTGTCGCGGGCGGTCTTCATCTCGCGGATCTCGCGGCGCAGCTTGGCCATCCGCTCGCGGATGCGGCGGCGGTCGGTCTCGATCTTGGTCTCACCGGGACCACGCAGACCCACACCGCCGTTGGAACCGGCCCGGCCACCGGCCTGCCGCGACATCGACTCACCCCAGCCGCGCAGGCGGGGCAGCATGTATTCCATCTGGGCGAGCGCGACCTGGGCCTTGCCCTCGCGGGAGGTGGCGTGCTGGGCGAAGATGTCGAGGATCAGCGCGGTGCGGTCGATGACCTTCACCTTGACGACCTTCTCCAGCGCGGTGAGCTGGGCCGGGGTCAGCTCACCGTCGCAGATCACGGTGTCGGCGCCGGTCTCGAGGACCACGGTGCGCAGTTCCTCGGCCTTGCCGGAACCGATGTAGGTGGCCGGGTCGGGCTTGTCGCGGCGCTGGATCAGGCCCTCGAGCACCTCCGAGCCCGCCGTCTCGGCGAGCGCGGCCAGTTCGACCATGCTGGCCTCGGCCTGCGCGGAGCTGCCGGTGGTCCACACGCCGACCAGCACGACACGCTCGAGGCGCAGCTGCCGGTATTCGACCTCGGTGATGTCGGTGAGTTCGGTGGACAGCCCGGACACGCGGCGTAGCGAGGAGCGCTCGTCGAGCTGCATCTCACCGACGGTGGGTTCGGGTGCCCAACCCGGGCGCTGCATCCGCGCCGCGTGGCGGGCCAGCGCGTCGTCGACGTCGCCGCGGTCGGCGGCCACGCCGGGATCGGCCGTACCGGTGGGCTCGGCCGTGGGTTCTGTGGGGGTTTCTGGTTTCGTCATACGTTGTCCATGCTGCCACGTCACGGTGACAGCGCGCATCCGGTTATCCGCGCTCCCGCGCGTCCCACCAGGCGCGCGAGAGCGTGCCGGTGGCCAGCAGCACCGAGGGGCCGCGCAGCCAGGCGTGGCCGTCGGTGATGGTGACGCGGACCTGTCCGCCGGGTACCCGCACGGTGACCTCGCCGGAGCCCGACCCGATCGAGCGGCCCGCCGCGGTGAGCGCGGCGGCGGCCGCGGCGACGGTGCCGGTGCCGCAGGAGCGGGTCTCGCCGACGCCGCGTTCGTAGACGCGCATGTCGACGGCGTCGTCGGGGCCGAGCGCGGTGAGGATCTCGACATTGACCCCGTGCGGGAACAGGTCGGGGTCGAACCCCGGGGGCACGGTGAGGTCGAGCCCGGCCAGCGCCTCGGCGGACAGGGCGGTGTCCACGCAGGCCAGATGTGGATTGCCGACATCGATGCCGATGCCGGTCAGCGGCCGCCCGCTCAGTGTCGCGGTGGACGGGCCCAGCTCGCGGACCTCGCCCATGTCCACGGTGACCTCGCCGTCGACCGGACCGGCCGCGTGCACCACCACCGGCCGCGCGCCCGCCCGGCTGCCCACCACGTACTCGGTGGCGGTCTCCAGGCCGGAGGCGTTGAGGTAGTGCGCGAACACGCGCACCCCGTTGCCGCACATCTCGGCGATCGAGCCGTCGGCATTGCGGTAGTCCATGAACCAGTCGCCGGGGCCCACACCGGCGGGCAGCGCGTCGAGCACGCCCGCCGACACCAGTTCGGCCGCCTTGGCCACCCGCAGCACCCCGTCGGCGCCGAGCCCGCGCTGCCGGTCGCACAGCGCGGCGACGCGCTCGGGGGTCAGGTCGAGGCGGACCTGCGGGTCGGGCAGCACCACGAAGTCGTTCTGGGTGCCGTGGCCCTTGCTGAATTCGATGTCGGACACAGCCGCCATTGTCCCCTGCCGTGCGGGCGGGCCCGCTACCGGGCGAAGGTGCGCCGCTGCCGGGCGATCTCGTAGAGACCGATCGCCCCGGCCGAGGGCGCGCCCAGCGAGCTGGCGGTGCCGCCCATCGGGATGGTGACCAGGTCGTCGCAGGCGTCGGCCCACGCCGCGCTCATCCCGGAGGTCTCGTTGCCCACGACCAGGATGGTGGCCTCGGTGAAGTCGTGGTCGTAGATCGTGCTGGGCGCGCCCTCGTCGGTGCCGACGATGCGGGTGGGGATGCCGCGCGCGATCTGGCGGTCCCGGAATTCGAGGACCTGGGCGGGGCCCGCGGCGCGCAGCACCGGGACGGAGAACAGCGAGCCGGTGGAGGCGCGCACGGCCTGCGGGTCGAACTGGTCGGCGCCGTGGCCGGTGACGATCACCCCGGACGCGCCGAAGGCGTCGGCCGAGCGGATGAGGGTGCCGAGGTTGCCGGGCGAGTTCGGCCGGTCGAAGACCACCACGACCGGCGCGTCCTCCCCCGGCTCGCCCGGCGCGAACTCGGCCGGATCGGGCTGGCGCGACACCGCGACCGCGACGATCTCCGGGATGCTCGCCGCCTTCTCACCCAGTTCGGCCATCAGCTCGGGCACCAGCCCGACCTGCGGGACATCGGCGGTGTCGAGCAGTTCGCGCGCCCAGTTCGACAGATCCGGGGTGCCCAGACGGTAGAGCAGGGTCTCGAGCGGCCAGCCGTTGTCGATGGCCTGGGTGATCGGCCGCACGCCCTGCACGAGGAACCGGCCGTCACGATGACGTTTCGTCCGGTTGTTGAGATAGGCCTGCCACACCTGCACCGAGGCATTGCGGGTACTCACTCGTCGGGTCACTGCGCGGTCCGTCCTGTCGGGTCTGGTTGATCAGCGGTGAGCAGGGCCAGCGCGGTCGCGGCGAGCTCGGGGTCGGCGCCGTCGACCCAGGACACCCGGGGATCGCGACGGAACCACGACCGCTGCCTGCGCACGTACCGGCGGGTGCCGATGAGGGTGCGCTCGCGGGCGTGGGCGAGATCGTATTCGCCGTCGAGATGGGCCAGCACCTGGGCGTAGCCGATCGCGCGGCGGGCGGTCTGGCCCTCGCGCAGGCCCGCGTCGAGCAGTGTGCGGACCTCCTCGACCAGGCCGGTGTCGAACATGAGGGCGGTGCGCGCCTCGATGCGGGCGTCCAGCGCGGCGGTCTCCCGGTCGACGCCGAGGATGCGGGTGTTCCAGCGCGGGGCGCCGATGGTGGGGGCCGAGGCGGCGAACGGCTTGCCGGTCAGCTCGACGACCTCGAGCGCGCGCACCATCCGCCTGCCGTCGGTGGGCAGGATGGTGTCCGCGGCGACCGGGTCGGCCGCGCGCAGCGCCGCGTGCACGGCCGCGACCCCGCCCTCGGCCAGCAGCGCCTCCCAGCGCGCCCGCACCTCGGGATCGGTGGCGGGGAAATCCCACTGGTCCAGCAGGGCCTGCACGTACATCATCGAGCCGCCGACGACGACCGGCACGTGCCCGCGCGCCAGGATGTCGGTGACCACGGCCACCGCGGCGCTCTGGTAGGCCGCCACCGTGGCGGTCTCGGTGACGTCGAGGACGTCGAGGAGGTGGTGCGGGATGCCCCGGCGCTGGTCCGGGGGCAGTTTCGCGGTGCCCACGTCCATGCCGCGGTAGAGCTGCATCGCGTCGATGTTGACGATCTCGCCGCCGAGCCGTTCGGCGAGGTCGAGGGCCAGGTCGGACTTGCCGGTGGCGGTCGGGCCGACGACGGCGAGGGGACGGTCGAACCCGCTGGTCACCGACCGTCACCTTCCTGTCCGCAGGGATGCCACACGCTCACGTCGTAGCCGACGCCGTAGGGAGCGCCCTGGTAGAGGGTACGCACCCGCGGGTCGGCGGGATCACCGGCGAACAGCCCGCCCAGCGCCTGGTAGGCGGCGCGACCGTCGAGCACCAGTTCCACGCACAGCGCGGGGTCGAGCGCGGCCAGCCCGGCGCGCGAACCGGTGCGCAGGGCGGTGTCGAGAGCGGTCTGGACGGGTGCGGCGCGGTCGTCGAGGTAGCCGGGGGCCGCCAGGGTCAGGGTGGCGGCGCCGTCGGCGAGGACCAGCACCGCGTGCGGGGCCGGGTCGGCGTCGAGTTCGGCGCGCAGCGCGGCACCGGCACGCAGGCATTCGGCGGGTGTGGTGTCGGCGGCCAGCAGCCGGGCCTGGATCGAGATCGTGGGCGCGACCTGTTCCCGCAACCATCCGGCGACCAGCACCGGCAGCGGAAGCTGGGCGTCTGCTGGAGCGGGCGGAACCGAGGCGGGGCCCAGCCCGACGACGACATCGGCGCCGAACCCACGGAAGGTGCCGGTGGTCGCCGGACCGAAGTTCCCGTCGCGCTCGCCGACCCCGAGCACGGTCCAGCGCTCGGCCACGGCGGCCAGCGCGGTCGCCGCGTCGAAGGCGGCGGTGCGCAGCGCCACGACCGGGTCGCCGGGATCGGCGCCGGGCGCGGGCGCACGTCCGCACAGTTCGGGCACCAGCATCGGCGGCGACGGGACCAGGGCCGCTATCGAGAACACGCGGTAACCGTAGCCGTACGGCGCGCGGGGCCCCGCACCCGGCGCACGGTGACCCGGTGGTGGACTGCGAGTGTCCGGCGCGGTGATACCGGCCGGGATTGCTAGTGTTTTCTGGTGCGACTACCCACGTCGCCCGGGACGAAATCCCAGGAAATGCGGCATCCGATCCCCCGGATCGATGGTTTCCTCGGCGCGAACCGGGTTCAATGGGATGTGCTAGGGCGTAACCAGGCAGCCGTGACGCGCGGCAGGGACGGAGAGCAATGACCGACAGCAACGGAACCGCGAAGCCCACCCCCGGTCCGGGCCCGCGACCGTCCGGTACCCCCAAGCCCGGTGGACAGTCTCCGCGTCCGCCGAAGCCTCATGCCGTGAAACCGGCGCCGGGCCCCGATCAACCGCACCCGCACCCCGTGGTCGTGCCGACCGTGACCGACCCCAGCAAGTGGGGCCGCGTCGACGAGGACGGCACCGCGTGGGTCAAGACCGCCGACGGTGAACGCGTCATCGGCTCCTGGCAGGCGGGCGACGCCGCCGAGGGGCTCGAGCATTTCGGCCGCCGCTTCGACGATCTGGCCACCGAGGTGGCCCTGCTCGAGGCCCGGCTGGCCGCGGGCGCCGACGCGCGCAAGACCAAGGCCGCCGCGCTCGCCATCGCCGAGACGCTGCCGACCGCCGCCGTCATCGGCGACATCGACGGCCTGGCGACCCGGCTGCAGGCGATCACCGAGCACTCCGAGGAAGCCGCCGCGCACGCCAAGGAGGAGAAGGAGCGCGCCCGGCACGAGCACACCGAGCGCAAGGAAGCCCTCGCCGCCGAGGCCGAGCAGATCGCCGCCGAATCCACCCAGTGGAAGGCCGCGGGCGACCGGCTGCGCGAGATCCTCGACGAGTGGAAGTCCATCCGTGGCGTCGATCGCAAGGTCGACGACGCGCTGTGGAAGCGCTACTCCAAGGCCCGCGAGGCGTTCAACCGCCGCCGCGGCGCGCACTTCGCCGAGCTCGACCGGGAGCGCGCCTCGGCCAAGACGCGCAAGGAAGAGCTGTGCGTGCGCGCCGAGGAGCTGTCGGGTTCCACCGACTGGACCGGCACCGCCGCGGTGTTCCGCGATCTGCTCACCGAGTGGAAGGCCGCGGGCCGCGCACCGCGCGAGGCCGACGAGGCGCTGTGGCGGCGGTTCAAGAGCGCCCAGGACGTGTTCTTCGCCGCCCGCAACGCGGCCGTCTCCGAGCGCGACGCCGAGTTCGAGCACAATGCCACCGCCAAGCAGGAACTGCTGGCCGCCTACGAGCACATCGACCCGGCCACCGGGCTCGAGGCCGCCCGGGCCGCGCTGCGCGAACTGCAGGACAAGTGGGACGCCATCGGCAAGGTCCCGCGCGAGCGGATGCAGGAGCTGGAAGGCAAGCTGCGCACCATCGAGAAGCGGGTGCGCGACGCCGCCGACCAGCAGTGGCGGCGCACCGATCCGGAGGCCGTGGCCAGGGCCGCGCAGTTCCGCGAGCGGGTCGCCCAGTTCGAGGAGCAGGCCGCCAAGGCCACCGCCGCGGGCAAGAAGCGCGACGCGGAGAAGGCGCTCGAGCAGGCCAAGCAGTGGCGCGAGTGGGCCGAAGCGGCCGAAGGCGCCGTCAGCAACCGGTGAGACCACGACGAAGCCCCCGGCCGGAATCGGCCGGGGGCTTCGTCGTCTGCGGGGTCTATTCGCCGTTGAGGCGCTTGCGGTCGCGTTCCTCGGCCTCGCGGGCGGCATTGCGGCGCTGTTCCTCGGCGGCCAGCTGCACCGCGGTGCGGCTCCACACCACACGCACCCAGTGGAAGGTCAGCACCATGATCGCGATGGTGCCCAGGATCAGGCCGATGCCGGGACCCGTGCCCTCGTAGTTGCCCAGGCCGGGGGTCTGCCGGTGCCAGATGGACAGCACGCCGAACACACTGGCCACCGCCGAGCCGGCGACCGCCAGCCAGGCCAGCACCCAGCGGCGGGTGGTCAGCGCCAGCAGTGAGAAGCCGACACCGAACACGATGACCAGCCAGACGAACAGCCGCGAGGGCAGCCCGATGTGCTCGAGCCGGGCGGCGTCGGTGTTGAGCAGCACGTCGAAGCCGCGCGCGGTGCCCGTGTGCGGCAGCACCAGCGAGATCAGCAGCGCGAAGACCGCGCCCGCCACCACCATGGCGCGTGCGCCGGGATCGATCTCCCCGGCGATGCGGCGCTCCACCGCGTCGAGCTCACCGCGAAACTGTTCGAAATCCTGGTCGTCGTCCACCCGGGTCACCGCGTTCTCGCTCCTGTTGTCGGCAGGCTGGTCGTTGCTGGTCTCCACTGTGCCATCACCGGCCGGGTCGCCGTCGGGCGACCCACTACGATCGGTAGTAGGTTCGGTCCCGCCTGCGGGCGCGTTCACGCCGGGCAGCCGGTCGAGCAGCCCTCGGTCACGGGCTCGACCACGGGCGCCCCGATGCGCGGCAGGCCCAGACCCACCCCGATCGGCGCGGTCTTGGGGGTGACGCCCCGCTCGTGCGCGTCGCCCGCGCGGGTCCGCCGGTGCGACTTCACCACGCCGTCGGCGATCAGGTGGTGCGGCGCGGCCGCGGTGATGTCGACGACGACGATGTCGCCGGGACGGATCCCCGACTCGTCACCGGGCCGGAAGTGCACCAGCCTGCCGTCGCGGGCACGCCCACTCATCCGGGCGGTGGCCGCGTTCTTCTTTCCCGCGCCCTCGGCGACCAGCAGCTCCACCTCGGTGCCGATCAGCGCCTGGTTGCCCTCGAGCGAGACCTGCTCCTGCAGGGCGATCAGCCGGTCGTAGCGTTCCTGCACGACCGCCTTGGGCAGCTGGTCGGGCAGGTCGGCGGCCGGGGTGCCGGGCCGCTTGGAGTACTGGAAGGTGTACGCGCTGGTGAAGCGCGCCTTGCGCACCACGTCCAGGGTCTCCTGGAAGTCCTCCTCGGTCTCGCCGGGGAAGCCGACGATGATGTCGGTGGTGATCGAGGCGTGCGGCATGGCGGCGCGCACCTTGTCGATGATGCCGAGGAAACGCTGCTTGCGGTAGGAGCGGCGCATCGCCTTGAGCACGCGGTCGGAGCCGGACTGCAACGGCATGTGCAGCTGCGGGCACACGGTGGGCGTCTGCGCCATGGCCTCGATGACGTCGTCGGTGAATTCGGCCGGATGCGGCGAGGTGAACCGCACCCGCTCCAGGCCCTCGATCTGCCCGGTCGCGCGCAGCAGCTGGGCGAAGGCGCCGCGATCACGCGGCTGCTCCGGGTCGACGAAGTTCACGCCGTAGGAGTTCACGTTCTGGCCCAGCAGCGTCACCTCGAGCACGCCCTGCTCGACCAGCGCCTGCACTTCGGCGAGCACGTCGCCGGGGCGGCGGTCGACCTCCTTGCCGCGCAGCGCGGGCACGATACAGAACGTGCAGGTGTTGTTGCAGCCCACCGAGATCGACACCCAGCCCGCGTAGGCCGACTCGCGCTTGGCGGGCAGGGTGGACGGGAACGCCTCGAGCGACTCGAGGATCTCGACCTGGGCCTGCTCGTTGTGCCGGGCGCGTTCGAGCAGCACCGGCAGCGACCCGATGTTGTGCGTACCGAAGACCACGTCGACCCACGGCGCCTTGCGCACCACGGTCTCGCGGTCCTTCTGCGCCAGGCAGCCGCCGACGGCGATCTGCATGCCCGGGCGGCCCTGCTTGACCGGGGCCAGATGACCCAGCGTGCCGTAGAGCTTGTTGTCGGCGTTCTCGCGCACCGCGCAGGTGTTGAACACCACCAGGTCGGGGGTGTCCTCGGGTGCCGCCTTCACATAGCCCGCGTCCTCGAGCAGGCCGGACAAGCGTTCGGAGTCGTGTACGTTCATCTGGCAGCCGAAGGTGCGGACCTCGTAACTGCGCGCCTGCGGGTGCGCGCGCTGCGTCGCGTCCTGTCCGTTCGAATCCACCCGTCCAGGGTACGGGCAGCACCCGAGGTGGTCTGCGTCGCGGTCGGGAGACGGGCCTGGTCCCGGTAGGTTACCGGCGGGTTGCGGCCCGGCGTGCCGGGACGGCGAGTCGCCGAAAGGCGGGCAAATCTCCGAAGAACGCCTAAGGTTTCTGTCCATGACCGACGACGCCGCACCCGCGACCGGGAACGCCGACGGGCCAGCCACTGCCGCTGCGCCGCCGATGATCTCGATGCGCAACGTGGACAAGCACTTCGGTGACCTCCACGTCCTGCGCGATATCACCCTCGATGTGCCCCGCGGGCAGGTCGTGATCGTCCTCGGCCCCTCGGGCTCGGGGAAATCGACCCTGTGCCGCACCATCAACCGGCTCGAACCGATCGATTCCGGCGACATCGCCGTCGACGGTGTCGCGCTGCCCGCCGAGGGAAAAGCGCTGGCCGCGCTGCGCGCCGAGGTGGGCATGGTGTTCCAGTCGTTCAACCTGTTCGCGCACAAGACGATCCTGGACAACGTCATGCTCGCGCCGATGAAGGTGCGCGGCAAGAAGAAGGACGACGCCCGCAAGCACGCGCTGGCGCTGCTCGAGCGGGTCGGCATCGCCAACCAGGCCGACAAGTACCCCGCCCAGCTCTCCGGTGGTCAGCAGCAGCGCGTGGCCATCGCCCGCTCGCTGGCGATGGACCCCAAGGTGATGCTCTTCGACGAGCCGACCTCCGCGCTGGACCCGGAGATGGTCAACGAGGTGCTCGAGGTGATGGTCTCGCTGGCCAAGGAGGGCATGACCATGCTCGTGGTCACCCACGAGATGGGCTTCGCGCGCCGCGCCGGTGACCGCGTGCTGTTCATGGCCGACGGCGAGATCGTCGAGGACGCCGCGCCCGAAGCGTTCTTCACCAACCCGACCTCGGATCGCGCCAAGGACTTCCTCGGCAAGATTCTCAGCCACTGACGTCGTATCCACACCACAAGAGGGAGAAGGAAACTCGATGAGGATCAATCGTGCGGTGCGCGTCGGCATCGGCGCCGTGGCGGTCGCGCTGGCCGCGACCGTGACCGCGGCCTGCGGCGGTGGTGACGAGAACTCGGCGCTGGACAACGCCAAGGACGGCAAGCTCACCATCGGCATCAAGTTCGACCAGCCGGGCCTGGGCCTGCGCAACACCGACGGCACCTACAGCGGCTTCGACGTCGACGTGGCCACCTACGTCGCGGGCAAGCTGGGTGTGAAGCCGGAGAACATCACCTTCAAGGAGGCCCCGTCGGGCCAGCGCGAGACGCTGATCGAGAACGGCCAGGTCGACTACATCGTCGCCACCTACTCGATCACCGACAAGCGCAAGGAGAAGGTCGACTTCGGCGGCCCCTACTACGTCGCGGGCCAGGACCTGCTGGTGCGCGCCGACAACACCGACATCACCGGCCCCGAGTCGCTCGACGGCAAGAAGGTCTGCTCGGTGAAGGGCTCCACGCCCGCGCAGAACATCAAGGACAAGTACCCGCAGGCGCAGCTGCAGACCTACGACACCTACTCGCTGTGCATCGACGCGCTGCGCAACGGGGCGATGGACGCGGTCACCACCGACAACGTCATCCTCGCCGGTTACGCCGCCCAGGCGCCCGGTGTCTTCAAGCTGGTGAACAAGCCGTTCACCACCGAGAAGTACGGCGTCGGCCTGAAGAAGGGCGACACCGAACTGCGCACCAAGGTCAACGACGCGATCGAGGCGATGATCGCCGACGGTTCGTGGAAGGCTTCGCAGGAGAAGAACTTCGCCGGTACCGGCATCGCGGTGCCCGCGCCGCCGACCATCGATCGTTACTGATCCCCGCGCACCCGGTGCCGTGGTCCGTCCGCGTCACCGGGTGCCGCGGTTCCCTTTGCCCTGTCCCTATCGATCGGAGGACGCGCGTCCGTGTTCGACCTGATCTCGAGGTATCACTCCGAAATCCTCGACGCCTTCTGGGTGACCATCAAGCTGACGTTCTTCTCGGCGATCGGCGCGCTGATCCTCGGGACGATCGTCGCGGGCATGCGGGTCTCGCCCATCCCGGTCGCCCGCTGGGTCGGCGCGACCTATGTGTCGATCTTCCGCAACACCCCCCTGACCCTGATCATCGTGTTCTGCTCGCTCGGCCTGTACAACACGCTGGGCTGGAAGCTGGCCGGTGAGTCCCTGGTGGACAACAACTTCCGCTGGGCCGTGGTCGGCCTGAGCGTCTACACCGCCTCGTTCGTGTGCGAGTCGCTGCGCTCGGGCATCAACACCGTGGCCCTCGGGCAGTCCGAGGCCGGGCGCTCGCTCGGGTTCGGCTTCGCGCAGAACCTGCGGCTGATCGTGCTGCCGCAGGCTTTCCGCGCGGTCATCGCGCCGCTGGGCAGCGTGCTGATCGCGCTGACGAAGAACTCCACCATCGCCTCGGCCATCGGGGTCGGCGAGGCGGCGTTGCTGATGAGCGAGATGAACGAGAACGAGGCCGCGATCCTGGCCATCGGCGCGATCTTCGCGCTCGGGTTCGTGATCCTCACCCTGCCCACCGGCCTGTTCTTCGGCTGGCTGGCCAAGCGATACGAGGTGGCACGATGAGTTCAGGCGCGTCGGTCCTGTTCGACGCACCGGGCCCCCGCGCCCGGCTGCGCCACCACCTCTATTCGCTGCTGGTCGTGATCGCGCTGGTGGCGGCGGGCTGGTGGCTCTTCGACGCCTTCGCCGACAAGGGCCAGTTCACCGCGGAGAAGTGGAAGCCGTTCCTGGAGTCCGGGGTCTGGGAGACCTACCTGCTGCCCGGCCTGCGCGGCACGCTGCTCGCGGCGGCCATCTCGATCGTGGGCGCGCTGTTCTTCGGCATGCTCTTCGGCATCCTGCGTCTGTCGGATCACCGGTGGGTGCGCTGGACCGCGGGCGCGGTCGTCGAGCTGGCCCGCGCCATCCCGGTGCTGATCCTGATGATCTTCCTGTTCGCGCTGTTCGGTGAGTACAAGCTGTTCCGCTCCGACGATCTGGCGCTGGCCGCGGTGGTCATCGCGCTGGTGATCTACAACGCCTCGGTGATCGCCGAGATCGTGCGGGCGGGTATCAAGGCGCTGCCCAAGGGCCAGACCGAGGCCGCGGTGGCGCTGGGCCTGCGCAAGGGCCAGCTGATGCGGCTGGTGCTGCTGCCGCAGGCGGTCACCGCGATGCTGCCCGCGTTGGTCTCGCAGATGGTGGTGGTGCTCAAGGACACCGCGCTGGGCTACCAGATCACCTATGTGGAACTGGTGCGCTCGGGTCAGCAGGTGGGTGCCTCGCAGCAGAACACCATCCCCGCCCTGATGGTGGTGGCGGTGATCATGATCTCGCTGAACCTGGCGCTGACCTTCCTGGCGACCCGGCTGGAGAAGCGGTTGCGCTCGCGCCGCAAGAAGGGCGGGGCCGTCCTCGGGGTCGATTCGATCCTCACCGACGCCGCGCCCGGCGTCGATATCACCAAGAAGTAGCCCCACCCACACCGCGGGCCCGCTCGATCCGAGCGGGCCCGCGGTGCTGTGTTCAGTCCTCGCCGAGCAGTCCGGAATCGCGCAGCAGCGCGCCGATCTCGGTGTCGTCGAGCTTGCCGAGCAGCTTGGTCCGCACGAATTTCGGGCCGGGCAGGGTCATCTCGGCGCCGTCACGCAACCGGCTGGTGGCCGCGAGCAGCGCCCGGATGTCGTAGGTCGAGCCGAACACCTCCGGCACACCGCGTTCGATGCCCAGCAGCTGGTAGGCCGCCTCCATGCCCGTGCGCACCGAGTACTCGGTGGTGAAGATGCAGTCGCGGGTGGTCTCGGCGAACTGCCCGATGAACGCGAAGTTCACCGCGCCGGCGGGCACGACCTGGGGCCGGTCACCGTCCTGGCGCGGCATGAAGAACGCGGTCACGTACGGCATCATCACCGGCACACACGTCGCCGCCCCGGCCGCCAGCTCATCGATCTCGGCCTCGGGTACACCCAGGTGGTAGAGCCATTCCCGGGTGATCTCCTCGCCTGTGCACTCCTGCATCGACTTGTCGACGTAGTCGCCAGGGGTGTCGGCGAACAGCGCGTACACCCACACCACGATCTGGTCGGGCGGCTGCTGCTTGAAGTGCGGCTGCCGGTTCACCGTCCAGCTCATCAGCCACGACGAGTCCTTCACCGTGACGATGCCACCGGTGACGACCTTGCCGCTGAACGGGTCCCGCTTGCAGATCTTGCGGATATAGCGGGGAATTCGCTCGTCGAGCGTGGTGACGGTGGCGGACTCCCATTTCGTCTCCGGAATGTGGTCAGCGAACACGCCCGGATGCCCGAAGGCGGGGTCCTTGGCCGCGATGCGCCGCCACAGATCCCACGCGGGCGCCGGACCCTCGTCGAGCTCGGCGGGGGTGTGCTGATCGCCCTCGTCGGAGTTCTCGGTGAGCGAGCCGATGGTGGTGAACACCAGGTCGTTCTCGGTGAGGTCGACCCCGCCCTGCTGCCCGTCGGCGGTCCAGTGGATGCGGGTGGCCTGCTTGCGCTCGGGCGTGATCGCGAAGTCGATATCGGTGACCTCGGTGTCGAAACGGAAGGTCACGCCCTGATCGAGCAGCCACCGGTACAGCGGCAGCACCAGCGACTCGTACTGGTTGTACTTGGTGAACTTCAGCGCCGAGAAATCCGGCAGCCCACCGATGTGGTGGATGAACCGGTGCAGGTAGAGCTTCATCTCGAGCGCGCTGTGCCATTCCTCGAAGGCGAACATGGTGCGCCAATACAGCCAGAAGTTGCTGGCCAGGAAGTCCGCGCCGAACACCTCGTCGATGCGCTTGTTCGCCATCTCCTCGCGGGTGGCGAGGAAGACCTTCACGATGTCCTTCTGCGCGCGGTCGGTGAGGGTGAACAGGCCGTCGGTGTGCGCGTCCTGGCCGCGGTCGACGGTGGCGCGTTGCAGCGAGAAGTTCGGGTCGTCCTTGTTGAGCCAGTAGAACTCGTCGAGCACGCTGGCGCCGTCGATCTCCATCGAGGGCACCGAGCGGAACAGGTCCCACAGACACTCGAAGTGGTTCTCCATCTCGCGCCCGCCGCGGATGACGAACCCCTTCTTCGGTCTCTTGATGCCGTCAAGGGCGCCGCCGGGCAGCGGCAGCCGTTCCAGCACGGTGATCCTGTCGCCGGGCAGCTGCCCGTCGCGGATCAGGAACGCCGCCCCCGACATCGAGGCCAGGCCCGCCCCGACGAACCAGGCGGTCTTGTCGTCGACGCCCTCGGGCTTGCGGGGGCGGGCGAACGCTTCGTAATTGCCACTGCTGTAGTACATCCCACTCCTTCGTCCGATCCGGACCTCGACGGGTGCGTGCCTAGCTGTAGCGGTAGAAGCCCTCCCCCGAGGCGATGCCGAGCTTGCCCTTGTCGATGTAGTTCTGCTTCAGCCAGTCGGCGAGCTGCTGGGTCTGCTCGTTGCCGCTGTCGTTGAGGATGTTGTACGGCGTGGTCAGCCCGACGATGTCGAGGATCTGGAACGGGCCCATCGGCGCGCCCGTGGCGATCCGCCAGGTCTTGTCCACCGCCTCGGGTTCGGCGTAGCCGCCCGCCGCGAGCGCGATACCGGAGTTGAGGAACGGCACCAGCAGCGAGTTGAGCACGTAGCCTGCCTTCTCCTTGTGCAGTTCGATCGGCACCATCCCGATCTGCTCGGCGAAGGCGACGACGGAGTCGAACACCTCCGGATCGGTCTGCTCGGTGCCCATCACCTCGGCGGTGTTGAACTTCCAGACGCGGTTGGCGAAGTGCAGCGCCAGGAACCGGTCGGGGCGGCCGGTGTAGCCGACCATGTCGCTGGGCAGCAGCGTCGAGGAGTTGGTCGCGAAGACGGTGCGTTCGGGGGCCAGCTCGCCGAGGCGGGTGTACAGGTCGCGCTTGATCGAGAGCACCTCCGGCACGGCCTCGATGATCAGGTCGGCTGCGGCGGCCGCGGCGAGGTCGGTCGTGAGGGTGATGCCCTGCGCGGTCGCGGTGGTCTTGTCCGCGTCGGCGCCCGGCACCTCCTGCTGGTAGGTGCTCGCCAGCACGTCGAACCGTTTCCGGGCGGCGGTGACGGCCGCGTCGTCGATGTCGTAGGCGGTGACGTCGAAGCCGTGGAAGGCGGTCTGGTACGCGATCTGCGATCCCAGTACGCCGGTACCCAGCACGGTCACCTTGCGGAACTCGATGGTCATGGACGCTCCTCCACTCGCTGTGTCGGTTGCGGTGTGTCACCACCGCCCTCCATCATGGCCCGGATCTCCGGGGCTGTGGGGACGACGAGCCCCGCGTATCGGACATCTCGGGCGGGTTGGGGGTAACAGTTCGGCAACCCGGCGCGGGCGCGCAGCTCAGCCTGCGGTGACCAGTCCCTCGGCGACGAGCCAGTCGCGGGCGATGTCCTCGGGTTCGGCGCCGTCGATGTCGACGCGCCGGTTGAGCTCGGTGATCACCTCGTTGGTGAGCCGCGCCGAGATCGGCGCCATGATCTCGACGACCTCGGGATGGGCCTGCGCGAAATCCTGGCGCATGACCAGCGCGGCGTTGTACTTCGGGAAGAAGCCGCGATCGTCGTCGAGCAGCACCAGATCCAGGGCGGGGATGCGGCCGTCGGTGGCGGCCACCGAGCCGAAGCGGCACTGGGCGGCGTCGGCGGTGGCCTGGTAGACCAGGGCGTCCTGGACGATCTGCCTGCGGGCCGCGGCCGGGTCGATGCCGTACGCGGCCGCCAGGCCGGGATAGCCGTCGGGGCGCACATTGAACTCGGTGCCGACGCAGGTGGTGGCCGCGGCCGGGTCGCGGGCGAGCAGGCGCGCGTAGTCCGACAGCGTGCGCACCCCGGTCTCCTCGGCGACCCGCCTGCTGGTGACCAGGGCGTAGGTGTTGTTCATCGGGGCCATGGCGGCCCACACCATGTCGTGTTCGGCCAGGTCGGCGTCGCGGGTGGCCTCGAACTGCTGGACCTCGACCGAGGCGGGGTTCGCCGGGTCGGCCACGATCGGCTTCTCCTTGCCCAGGTAGTTGATCCAGCCGGTGCCGGTGTAGTCGTAGGCGATGTCGATCTGCCCGTGCAGCTGGGCGTCGCGCAGGCTGTTGGAGCCCTGGATGTTGGTGAGATCGCGCACGTTCGCGCCCGCGGCGGTGAGCGCGAATTCGATGAGGTAACCGAGGATATTGGCCTCGGTGAAGTCCTTGGAGCCCACCGTGATCGCGACACCGTCGAGGGCGGGCACCGGCTCGATACTGCCCGGCCCGACCGGCAGCGGCACCGAACTGCCCGATTGCAGCCCGCAGCTCGCCAGCAGCAGCAGGCCGAGCGCCGCCGCGAGCGCGCGCAGTGATCGGTTCACCGCAACCCCCTCGGTCCCAGATACTGTTCGGCCAGCGCGCCGAGCCAGTCCACCAGCAGCGCGAGCGCCACGGCCAGCACCGCGCCCAGCGTCAGGGTGACCGTGTCGCGCAGTTTGTAGCCGGTGTCGATGAGGATGCCCAGCCCGCCCGCGCTCACCATGAACGACAACGTCGCCGTACCGACCGCCAGCACCAGCGCGGTGCGCAGACCGGCCAGGATGTAGGGCACGGCCAGCGGGAACTCGATGCGGCGCAACACCTGCGCGCCCGACATGCCCTGCCCGCGGCCCGCGTCGATCAGGGCCGGGTCGACCTGCTGGTAGCCCAGGATGGTGTTGCGCAGCACCGGTAGCACCGAGCAGAACGCGATGGGCGCCACGCCCACCCAGAATCCGGTGGTCCGGGTGACCAGGTAGCACAGCACGATCAACCCGATGGCGGGCGCGGAGGCGCCGATATTGGCGATGCCGACGAAGATCGGCGCGAGCCCACGGAACCGTTTGCGCGAGAGCAGCGTTCCCAGCGGCACTGCCACGGCCACCACGATGAGCACCACCGCCGCCGTGATCAGCACGTGCTGCCAGGTGACCTCGGCGATGTTGCGCACACTGATGCTGGCCTGCTGGGTGACGGTGAGATCGCGCCGGAACGCCCACACCAGCACCCCGACGGTGAGTATCAGCACCAGCACCGGCTGGACCAGCAGGCGCAGCAGCTCGGCCCGTCGCTGCGCCGCGGGGGCGGCGGCGGGCGGGGCATCGGTGATCGCGCGCGGTGCCGCCGCCGTCATGCCGGTGCCGTTTCGGTCGGCGCCAGGTGCGCGATCAGGGTGTCGACGGTGACGATGCCCGCGTAGGCGCCCGCGGTGTCGAGGACGACCGCGGAGGCCGTGCGGTCGGTGAGCAGCACCGCGAGCGCGTCCTGGAGGGTGGCGTCGGCGGGCAGGGTGACGCCGATCGGGGTGCCGAGGCCGGTGAGCGAATCCGCGTGGGCGAGTTCGCCTGCCGTGACCCTGCGGGTGGGCCGGTGCCGGTCGTCGAGGAGGACGGCCCAGGGACGGTCGGCCGCGCCGAGGGCCGTGGCCAGCTCGGCGGGAGTGGTGCCGGTGGCAGCGGTGACGCCGCGGTCGAGGTCGAGATCGCCGAGCACGGCCAGGCCGAGGCGGTCGATGGCCGGGGTCGCGCCGACGAAACCGGCGACGGTGTCGTCGGCGGGGGCGGCCAGGATCGCGGCGGGGGTGTCGTACTGCAGGATGCGCGAGCGGTCACCGAGCACCGCGATCCGGTCGCCCAGTTTCACGGCTTCGCCGAAATCGTGGGTGACGAAGACGATGGTCTTGCCGAGTTCACCCTGCAGGCGCAGCAGTTCGTCCTGGAGCAGGGCGCGGGTGATCGGGTCGACGGCGCCGAAGGGTTCGTCCATCAGCAGCACCGGCGGGTCGGCGGCCAGGGCCCTGGCGACGCCGACGCGCTGCTGCTGGCCGCCGGAGAGCTGGCGGGGATAGCGATCGCGGTAGGTGCCGGGATCGAGGCCGACCAGGCTGAGCATCTCGTCGGTGCGGGCTGCCGTGCGCTTGCGGTCCCAGCCGAGCAGGCCGGGCACGGTGGCGATGTTCCTGGCGACGGTGAGATGCGGGAACAGCCCCGCCTGCTGGATGGAATAGCCGATACCGCGACGCAATTCGTCGGCGTCGATGGTGGCGGCGTCGCGGCCGCCGATGGTGACGGTGCCCGAACTGGGTTCGATCAGCCGGTTGATCATCCGCATGGTGGTGGTCTTGCCGCAGCCCGAGGGGCCGACCAGCACCACGATCTGCCCGGCCGGAATCGTCATGCTGACTTCGTCGACCGCGGGCGCGGCCTGGTCGGGATAGCGTTTGGTGACCCGGTCGAGCACGATCTCGACGCCGGAGACCGCGTCCCCGGTGCGGGTGTCGGTGTCAGTCACGAATTCCCCTCGATATGGTGAGCCGTCCGAGCAGGACCAGGACGCCGTCGAGCGCCAGCGCGAGCACGACGACGAGGACGGTGCCGGTGAGCGCCTGCGGCACGGCGTTGGGGCTGCCGAGACGGCCGAGCCCCGAGATGATCAGATTGCCCAGTCCCGGGCCCTTCGCGTAGGCGGCCAAAGCCAGGATGCCCATGATCATCTGGGTGCTGACCCGTATCCCGGTGAGGATCGACGGCCACGCCAGCGGCAGCTCGATCGTGGTCAGCAGCCGCAACCGGCCCATCCCGACCCCGCGGGCGGCGTCGAGCACCGCCGGATCCACGCTCGACAGGCCGAGCACGGTATTGCGCAGGATCGGCAGCAGCGCGTACAGCACCAGCGCCACGATGGTCGGCCCGACACCGAGCCCGAGGAACGGGATGAGCAGTCCGAGCAGCGCGAACGAGGGCACGGTGAGAATCGCGCCCGCCGTGGCGGTCGCGGCCGCCGACCCGAACGGGCTCCGGTACACCAGGATTCCGAGCAGCACCGCGATCAGGGTCGCGACCACCAGGGACTGCACCACCGCCGACACGTGCAGATAGGAGTCGAGCAGCAACTGTTCCCGCCGGCTCACCACGAACGACCACAACGCGTCCAGAGTCCACCTCCCCGTCGCTCGACGGCCACACCGGGCCCTGCTCCCCCGAATGCCCACCCGCACCCCGGGTGAAACACTCCGTCCCCACACCTCACCGACGCCCAGCGCTCCGAAAATGCCTGCGCTGAGCCATGTTTCATCGGCGACGAATCATCCTACGCCGCACCGTCCCTCGGCGCGGCAGTTCGCACACACCCGGTCGACCGGCCCTGCTTACCGAGTAGTCACCGATCGGCCTCGGCCAGTTCGGCTTTCACCACCGAGAAGGCGACCGACGGGCTGTAGCCGCGGCGGGCCAGCATGTCGACCAGGCGGCGGGTGGCTTTGGCGCGGTCGAGGTCGGCGGGTAGGGAACGGATCTTGCGGCGCACCAGTTCCGCGGCGTCCTGTTCGTCACCGGGGACCGGTCTGCGTGGAGATCGGCGGGGCGGTTCGACCTCGTCGTCGGCGGAGTCTTTCGCGCGCCCGAGCCGGGCGGGTACCTGCTCGCCGGTGGCGTCGGGCCCGCGATGTCGTGCGGGTGGCGCGTGTTCGAAGCCCGCGTCGGCGAGTTCGGCCGTGACGACGGCGAAGGCGGTGGACTGGTCGTAGCCGCGGCGGGCGAGCATGCCGACGAGTCGGCGGGTCGCCTTGTCGCGATCCAGATCCCGGGAGAGCGTGGCGAGTTTGCGCCGGACCAGGTCGGTGGCGCGAGCGCGTTCGGCCTCGTCGGTGACGGCGGCGAGCGCGTTCTCGGCGGCGCCGGGTGCGACACCCTTGTCCCTGAGTTCGCGCTGCAACGCCTTCTTGCCCCGGCCGGAGTAGGTGTGCCGTTCGTGCACCCACTGTTCGGCGAAGGCGGTGTCGTCGATGAGGCCCACCTCGGCGAGGCGGTCGAGCGCGGCGGCGGTCACCTCGAGCCGGAAACCCTTCTCGCCGAGCCGCTTCTCCAATTCGGCGCGGCTGCGGGCCCGCACGGCCAACAGGTTCAAACAGGCGTCTTTGGCCTGGTCCACGGTGGCGCCGGGCCGGTCGCCCGGGGCGAGCCGGCGTGTGCCGGCCCGCCTGTCGGGCTCTCCCGGCTCGGATCCGGCCGCCACCGGATCCGCCTGCCGTCCGTCGTCACCACCGACGACGGTCGGCAGGGAGTCTGCTCCCCCGCTCCCCCACTCTTCATGATCGACACCGGTCCGCGCAGCGGAATACCGTGATTGGTGACGATCGGCGAATCCGGTCGGGTGCGCGCGCTGCGGATCGCCCGCACCCGGCCGAATTCTCCTCGCACCCGGATCGGCTCGTGCGGCACGAGCCGATCGGGCGAGTTCGGTGGCGCCGTCCCCGGATTCGCCCGCCCGCGTCAGGGACTCCGGCTCGACCTCGATACCGAGGCGGGCCAGCTGCCTGCGCATGTCCTCGACCGGATCGGCCGAGTCGCGGCGGGCACGGCGACCGGGGTGCGGCGCGCTCACGCGATCAGAAGTCGGCGGGGGCGTCGGCCTCGGCGGTCAGGTCGGCGCCGATGCCCAGCTTCTCCTTGATCTTCTTCTCGATCTCGTCGCGCACGTCGGTGTTCTCCAGCAGGAACTTGCGGGCGTTCTCCTTGCCCTGGCCCAGCTGGTCGCCCTCGTAGGTGTACCAGGAGCCGGACTTGCGGATGAAGCCGTGCTCGACACCCATGTCGATGAGCGAGCCCTCCTTGGAGATGCCCTGGCCGTAGAGGATGTCGAACTCGGCCTGCTTGAACGGCGGGCTCACCTTGTTCTTGACGACCTTCACGCGGGTGCGGTTGCCCACCGCGTCGCTGCCGTCCTTGAGGGTCTCGATGCGGCGCACGTCCAGGCGGACCGAGGCGTAGAACTTCAGCGCCTTACCACCGGTGGTGGTCTCCGGCGAGCCGAACATCACGCCGATCTTCTCGCGCAGCTGGTTGATGAAGATGGCGGTGGTGCCCGAGCTGTTGAGCGCACCGGTCATCTTGCGCAGCGCCTGGCTCATGAGGCGGGCCTGCAGGCCGACGTGGCTGTCTCCCATCTCGCCCTCGATCTCGGCGCGCGGCACCAGGGCGGCGACGGAGTCGATGACGATGATGTCGATGGCGCCGGAGCGCACCAGCATGTCGGCGATCTCGAGCGCCTGCTCACCGGTGTCGGGCTGGGAGACCAGCAGCGCGTCGGTGTCGACGCCGAGCTTGCGGGCGTAGTCGGGATCGAGCGCGTGCTCGGCGTCGATGAACGCGGCCACGCCACCCGCGGCCTGGGCGTTGGCCACCGCGTGCAGGGCGACGGTGGTCTTACCCGAGGATTCCGGGCCGTAGATCTCGACGACGCGACCGCGCGGCAACCCGCCGATGCCGAGGGCGACGTCGAGGGCGATGGAGCCGGTCGGGATGACGGAGATGGGCTGGCGGGCCTCCTCGCCCAGCCGCATGACGGCGCCCTTGCCGAAGCTCTTCTCGACCTGCGCGAGTGCCAGTTCCAGCGCTTTGTCGCGATCGTAAGCCTGCGGTGCCATGGTGTGATCCCCTTCTCGAGGTGAGTGTCTCTCTGGTTGGCGCCCACAGTAGAGGCCGGCACCGACAAGTTCTGGCGCCCAGATTAGTCGAACACCCATTCGAGTCAAGCGACGCGCCCGGCAACACGCGGACCTGCCCTCGCCACCAGCGATCCCGCAGCGAAACCGGGCGTCATCACCGCGGGTCAGCGCTGCGGCAACACCGTCTCGTCCCCCTCGGCGCGGGGCCCGAGGATCCGGCGCTCGGACTCCGCGATGGGCACGTCGTCGATACTGGCCTCCCGGCGCGCCATCCGCCCGTCCGCCGCGAACTCCCACTGTTCGTTGCCGTAGCTGCGCCACCACTGCCCCGTCGCGTCGTGCCACTCGTACTGGAAGCGCACGGCGATGCGGTTGTCGTGGAAGGCCCACAGGTCCTTGCGCAGGGCGTAGCCGTTCTCGGTGGCCCATTTGCGGGTGAGGAACTCCACGATCGCGGCGTGGCCGGTGAAGAACTCGTCGCGATTGCGCCACACCGAGTCCTCGGTGTAGGCCGCGGCGACGCGCTCGGGATCGCGGGTGTTCCAGGCCGCCTCGGCGGCGCGCACCTTGGCACGGGCGGTGTCGAGGTCGAAGGGAGGCAGGGGTGGTCGCACGCCGGCGCCTTTCATGTAACCATTCATATTTGGTTGAACGGTTAGACCGTAGAACGACGGCGCTGCCATCGTCAACCCTTCGAAGACATCCAGCCGGTCAGGAGAGCGCAGTTGATAGCCTCGGGCATGCGTGATCCCCGTCCGCACTCCGGCGAACCACCTGCCCTGGACCTGCTCAACACCCGATGGCAGGGCACGGAACCCGGTGATCTGCTGACCGATCTCGACGGGTTGCGCACCTGGCTGACGCTGCTGGACCTGGCCGACCGCGTCCCCGCCGACCCGCGGACCCTCGCCGCGCTGCGCGCCACCCGCTCCGCCCTGCACGACGCCGTCACGCGCGCCGAGTACGCCCCGCTCAACCGGGTCCTGGCCCACGGGCGGGTCCGGCGGGAACTGACCGAGGCGGGCCCCCGCGAGATCCCGGAGGTGGACGACCCGGCGTGGTTGCCCGGGTGGCTCGCCGCCGACGATCTGCTGCGACTGCTCACCGCGGCACCCCAGCGGATCCGCCAGTGCGCGCACCCCGACTGCGTGCTGTTCTTCTACGACACGTCCAAGAACGGCACCCGCCGCTGGCACTCCATGGCGACCTGCGGCAATCGCGCCAAGGCCGCCCGGCACTACGCCAAGGAGCGGCCCGTTCAGAACAGTTCGTCGAGCAGCCGGTAGTAGTCGAGCTTGCCGCGGTCCGGATCGGGCAGGCCGTAGGCGGTGAAGAAGGCGGTGACCGCTTCGGGACCGAAGTCGCCGGACAGGTCGCGGTCGGCCAGGGCCAGGTCGCGGTAGCGGTCGGCGCGGCCCAGGGCGCCGGCATCGAGCAGCAGGCCACCGGCGAGGACGTTGCCGGGAGTGAAGTCGCCGTGCGTGACGACCAGGTCCTCCTCGGCCGGTCGCTGCGCGCGCAGCCGGTCGAGGACCTCGGCGGGGGTGAGGCCGCGGTGGTCGTCGTCGAAATCGGTGGGGTCGACGAAGCCCTCGACGACCGCGCGGTGCGCCTGGGCGAGGGTCACGTCGAGTTCGCCCGCGAAGGGGCAGCGCGCGACCGGCAGCGCGTGCAGCGCGCGCAGCACGGTCCCCATCAGCGTGCCGACCTCGTGCGCTTCCGTGGCTCGGGCGAGCGACTCCGCGCCCGCGTCGGCCAGGACCAGCACGTCCTCGGCGAAGGCCGACACCTCCGGGACCGCGATCCCGTTGTCGCGCAACCAGATCAGCCGCTCGTACTCGGCCACCGCGCGCGGGCCCCGCTTGATCCAGTACCCGCCCGCGCGCAGCAGATTACCGCCGCGGCCCTCGTGCTCGCCGGACCAGGCCGGGAGCGGGCCGAGCAGTTCGGCGACGGCCGGAGGCAGCGGCAGCGCCAGTTCCGCGAGGTGGTCCAGGGCGGCCCTGGTGGATTCGATGAGTTCGGAATCACCCTCGGCCACCCGCCGCCTCATCGCCTCGTTGAGCAGCTGCGCGGCCTCTCGCGGACGATGCTGTTCGGCGAGCGACTTGCCCAGGTGGTGGGCGGCGAAGGAGACCAGGTCGGGGTCGTCCAGGGCCCGGCTGAGCTCGAGAGCCCGCCGGTAGAGGACCTCGGCGCGGGCGGGTTCGCCCTGGTAGCGGTAGACATCGGCGAGATTGATCCAGACGGTGATCCGCCGCTGCTCGGTGTCGGCCAGCTCGAGGGCCTGGTCGAGCCGGTCGAGGGCCTGGTCGTAGCGGCCCAGCAGCATCAGGGCGATGCCCAGCCTGCGCAGGCCCGCGAAGTCGTGCGGGTCGGCGACCGCGACGCGGGCCGCCAGCACCTCGGGGTCTGCCGGGATCATCCGCAACCGCTCGTCGAACCGGTACGGGCGGGACGGGTTCTGCGCGGTCAGGGCCATGGCCGGATCACCAGCGCGACCGGGGGACGTCGAATTCGGCGCACAGCGCCCGCCACACGTCCCGCGGATCGGTGCCCGCCTCGATCGCGGCCGCGCCGGTTCTGCCGAACGTCGGGATGACGTGGTCGGCGAGCAGGGCGTCGGCGCGCGCCGTGCCGAACTGCGTGTGCATCAGTTCCTGGAATTCGGTCAACCGCACGCTGCCCAAGATACTCGCGCTCGGTGACCGCCGTCAGCGCCGCCGCGTCGCGCGGGCCCTCACCCGGCGGCCCGGTGACAGATCTCGACCGGGTCCTCGACCTCCGTCGCGCTCTCGGCGGCCCGACGCGCCGCGGCGGTGAAGGCCGGGTCGTCGAGCACCTGCCGGACCGCGGTGCCGACGGCCTCGGGCGTCAGCGGGCGCACCAGCAGCGAACTGCCCTGGCGGACCGCGCGATTGGCGAGTTCCCACTGGTCACCCCCACCGGGCACGGTGACCACCGGCACCCCCGCCGCCAGCGACTTGGCGAGCAGCCCGTGGCCGCCGCCACCGACGACCACCGCGGCGTGGGTGAGCAGTTCGTCCTGACGGCCAAGGCCCGCGGTCGCCCAGGCGGGCAGGTCGGCGGGCGGGGTGTCCAGGGTCGAGATCGCCACCCGCACATCGAGTCCGGCCAGGCCGTCGAGGACGGTCTCGGCCATCGCGGCCACGCCGGTGTGCGCGGTGGAGGGCGCCACCATCACCAGCGGGGCCTGTCCCGGCGGCAGCGGGAGCACGGCCTCGGTCGGCTCCCACAGCAGCGGGCCGATGACATGGGTGTCGGCGGGCCAGTCCGGCCGGTCCACCTCCAGGGCGGGCAGGGTGGCGACCAGCCGGGCGGTGGGGCCCGGCTCCTCGGCGGGCAGACCGATGCTCTCCCTGGCCGCCCCGCGCTGCCGGTGCCCGGTGCGCACGGCACGCGCGGTCATCGTGCGCAGGACGCCGTCGCGCATCCGGCCGCGCACGCCCTCTCCCGGCGCCAATCCGCTGCCGATCGGCGGCAGGGCCTTGGAAGGCAGGTACAGCGGGTGCGGGGACAGTTCCACCCAGGGCAGCCGCAGCCGTTCGGCGGCCATCCCACCGCCGGCGGTGAGCACGTCGGAGACGATGAGGTCGGGCAGCATCGCGCCCAGCTCGGGCAGGTTCTCGGTCGCGATGTGGGCGGCGCGTTCGTGGATGCGCGCGCCCGCGTCGGCGTCGTCGTCGACCGCGCGCGGCGCCAGGCCCTTGAGCCTGCGCACACCGATACCCGCCGCGCGGGCGGGCTCGAGCCAGCGCGGTCCGGTGAACAGCACCGGCTCGTCGCCTGCCGCCAGCAATCGCAGACACAACGCGATCGCGGGAAACGCATGCCCCGGATCGGGCCCGGCCACCACGGCAATTCGCATGCGCCACAGCCTGCCACACACGATCTGGGCAGGCCGCCGAGGTGGTGGCCGGGTTCAGCCCGCGAAGGTGAACAGTTCGAAGCCGACCGCGTGCTCGGCGGGGAAACCGTCCCTGGGGCCGGTGGCCCGGTCGACGATGGCGCGCACCTGTTCCTCGACCGGCACCGGGCTGAGCACCTGCAGGTAGCGGCGGTGCGCCGACAACGAGGCGCGCGCCTGCTCCAGGAAGGCGCCGACATCGACCGCGTGCGTCGCCACCGGGCCCATCACCGCGGCCCAGCGCGCCGACCACGGCTCGAGCTCGGCCAGCTCGGGGAAGATCCATTCGTTGCCCGCGTCGGAGATGGCGTCCATGGCCGAGCGGCCGACGGCGCGGTGATCGGCGCTGTTGACGAAACCCGGTGCCCAGGTGTCGCCGAAGTTGAACAGCACCACCATCTCCGGGCGATGCCTGCGCAGCGCGGCGGCCAGATCGCGGCGCAGGGCCAGGCCCTCCTCGATGCGGCCGTCGGGATGGTCGAGGAATTCGACGGTGTGCACGCCGACCTCGCGGGCGCCGGCGATCTCCTCGATCTCGCGCAGCGGGCCCGCCCGGTCGGGCGGCATGCCCGCGATCCCGGCCTCCCCCCGGGTGACCAGCAGGTAGCGGATGTCCTTGCCCTGCCGGGTCCAGCGGGCGACGGCGGCGGCCGCGCCGTATTCGATGTCGTCGGGGTGCGCGACGATCACCAGGCCGCGCTGCCAGTCCTCGGGTAGCTGCTCCACCTCGCCCATGCTAGGCGCAGGCCCCGACCGATCACTGCTTGCTGAGCGGGCTCTGCTCGTTGGCGCCCGTCACCGCCTTGTACAGCAGGTAGACGCCGGTACCGATCGCGGCGATCACCAGGATCGGCAGCAGAGCCTTGATCAGCGCGCCGACGATCCAGATCGCGATCACCGCGACCACGACGATGCCGATGACTTTCCAGACCATGATGGGACTCCTTGCCGGTTCCGCGACCGCCGTCCGGCGATCCGTGACTTCGATGCTTCCATTCCTGTGCCGATAAATCACCAGGTCAGCGCCGATATCCGGGTGGAGATCAGGGTTCACCCCGAGACCGGGGGAACCGGACCGGCCAAAGCGGGCACCCGGGCCGGGGCCTGCGTCCATAATCGGGGCTCACGCGCTAGGAGGAGTCCATGGAACCCATCGTCACAGTCGCCGGTGGTGCCATCCGCGGCCGCACCGAACACGGCGTCACCCGGTTTCTCGGGGTGCCGTACGCGGCGGCGCCGGTGGGACCGCGGCGGTTCCGGCTGCCCGAGCCCGCGCCCGCCTGGGAGGGGGTTCGCGAGGCGACCGAGATGGGTGCCACCTGCGCGCAGTCGCCGTATCCGGCGCCGATCCACGCACTGCTCGGCAGCGACGGCATCCCCGGTGAGGAGTACCTGAACGCCAACGTGTGGACGCCGGACCCGGCGGCGCGCGGGCTGCCGGTCATGGTGTGGATCCACGGCGGGGCGTTCGTGCGCGGGTCCAACGCGCGCGCCATCTACGACGGCACCGCGTTCGCGCGCGACGGCGTGGTGCTGGTGTCGATCAACTACCGGCTCGGGGTGTCCGGGTTCGCCGTGCTCGACGGCGCGCCACCCAATCGCGGTCTGCACGATCAGCTCTGCGCGCTGCGGTGGGTGCGCGACAACATCGCCGCGTTCGGTGGCGATCCGGACAATGTGACGATCTTCGGTGAGTCCGCGGGTGGGATGAGCGTGGCCGCGCTGATCGCGGCGCCGCAGTCGGCGGGGCTGTTCCGCCGCGCGATCGTGCAGAGCGCCAACGGGGCGGTCGCGGCCGATCCCGAGGACGCGCGCCGGGTGTCGGCCGCGCTGGCCGAGGAGCTCGGAATCGCGCCGACCGCCGCCGATTTCGGCGCGCTCGGCCCGGACGAGCTGCGCACCGCCCAGAACGCGGTGGCGCTGGCGGTGATGATGGACCCCGATCCGCAGCGCTGGGGCAGCACCGTGATCGAGCAGGGTCTGGGCATCATGAGCCTGTTCCCGGTGCGCGACGACGACATCGTGCCCGGCCCCGCCACCGAGGTGCTGGCCGCGCATCCCGAGCGCGCGGTGCCGCTGATCACCGGCACCACCGCCGACGAGTTCCGGTTCTTCACCGTGCCGACCGGCCTGGCCGCCGGGATCACCACCGACACCCTGCCGTTCGTGCTCACCCGATACGGCATCGATCCCGGGGTGGCCGAGGCGTATTCGGCCCAGCGGCCCGACGCGTCCCCGCCGGAGATCTTCAACGCGATCCTCACCGACTGGTGTTTCCGCTCGGGCACCCTGGACTTCGCCGACGCCAATGCCGCGGGCGCGCCGACCCACGTGTACGAATTCGCCTGGCCCACCGGGATCTCCGGGCTCGGTGCCTGTCACGTGCTGGAGATCCCGTTCGTCTTCGACGCCCTGTCCGCCGCGCACACCCTCACCGGCCCGAATCCGCCGCAGGACCTGGCCACCGAGATCCACAGCGCCTGGGTCCGTTTCGCCACCGACGGCACGGTCGGCTGGCCCGCCTACACTCCCGAAGCCACCCATGTCCGGCTCTTCGACTCCCCCGGGTCCTCCACCGTCACCGACCTGCGCGCCGGCGAACTCGCCGCCCTCCGCCAGGCCATCCCTCGCCCCTGAACAGCAGCACGGACCGGTCCCCGCGCGGGGACCGGTCCGTGTGACAGGACTAGCGGGAGGATTCCCGGTGAATGGTGGCGGGACCGCGGTCGGCCATCTCGGTGAGGGCCTGGGCCCAGCCGTCGAGGCGGTCGGCGGCTTCGCGCAGGTCGGCGACGATGCCGTTGAACTGGTAGGCGACGACGGTGTCCTCGGGGACGGCGAGGATGCGGGCCGCGGCGGCGACGAGCTGTTCGTATTCCACGACGCCGGTCGACAGCCGGGTGACCACGTCGGCGACGGTGGTTTTCAGGGCCGCGACGGTCTCCGGATTGGCGCGCCCGACGGTATCGGCGGCCTGTTCCATGGCGACCACGTCGGCGGCGAGCGCGTGCAGGGCGGCGGCGCCGGAGCCGGCCGTGTCGAGCAGGTCGCGCAGTTCGTCCGCGGGGAGGCGGCGGGTGCGGCCGATCTGGGACCGGAGCCCGTGCAGGGCCCGTTCGGCCCGCAGGAGCCGCTGGATGGGCGCACGCGCGGCCGAGCGGACGCCCGGTGACTTGCGTGCCACGAAGGCCGCCTGCGGCAGCGGCTTGTCTCGCAACTGCAGGTAGCGCCGGGCGCTGAGGGCGGTCCCGGTGACGAACGCGACCGCGCCGCCCCCGATCACCACCACCGCCCAGGCGGGTGCCGACACCACGGCCAGCCCCACCGCCCCGACCGTGGTGATCCCCGACGCGGTCCCGAGCTGGAAACTGCGCCTGCGCGCACGCCGCCTGCGCCGCAACTCCCGCTCCCGCGGATCGGCCCAGCGCCGCACGGCGACGAGCGCCTGCTCACCGACCCCGCGCAGGGTGGCGGGCACACCACCGGCCGCCGTGTGCGCGACGTCCGCCGGCTCGACGATCTCGGCGCGCTGACGCCGCGTCTTCCCGCTCATCTCCCGTTCCTTCCGCCCTGTCGAACACCAGGACCACCCGGCTACCCGAGAACCCTACGACCACCCTCCGACAACAACCCAGATCGCGAGGCCGACAGCCGGACCGCCGAACGGCCCGTCACCCTAGACACCGCCCGAGTCGGTCACCGACCACACCGCACCCACCAAACCCGCCCTGACCGCACTCCCAGCCCCGCACCCGCGACCCCGAGGAGCGGCGGCCACGAAGTGGCCGGTCGCGGCCGGGTCGCCGGTCAGGCGCCGTTGCGTACGCGACGAAGGAGCAAGCAACGGTGCCTGACCGGCGGCCCTCCAGGGGCCGCGACCTCGAGCGCGCCAGCGCTCCAACAAACACTGGCAGACTGGACGCGTGACAGACACGCCCGCGGCTTCGCTTCGCGGACCCCTACGCCCGATCGAGCTGGCCACCGCGGCGGTCATGGCCGGTCTCACCGTCGGCCTGATCACCGTCGGTTCGCTGGTTCCGATGGCCGCCGCACTCCAGCTGGTCGCGGCGGTCCCGCTGGGGTTGCTGGCCCACCGCTACCGGCTGCGTGCCCTGGTCACCGCCACCATCGCGGCCACCCTGGTCACCTTCGTGGCCGCGGGGATCATGCCCGCGCTGGGTGTGCTCGGCGCGGCCACGCTGGCGGGCATCATCGGCACCGTGAAGCGCCGGGGTGGCGGGTTGGCGACTGTGCTGATGTGGTCGGTGGTGGCGGGCGCGGGCTGGTCGCTGTTCACCGTGGGCACGCTGCTGCTGTTCAGCCGCACCAGGCAGCTGTTCTTCGACGCCATCCGCAACACCGCCCAGGGCATCCAGAATCTGGCGGCCCGGCAGTCCCAGCTCGAACCGCTGGGCCGGATGGCCGCCGAGGCCACCGACGCGGTGCTGCGCTGGTGGTGGCTCTACATCGGCGCCTCGGTGGCACTCGGCGTGGTCACCAGCGCGGTGATCTCCTGGTTCGTGCTCGGCTCGGTGCTCGACCGGCTGGCCTGGCTGCCCGGCAGCGACCGCCTCGACGCCCCCGCCGACGACCGGCCGGTGGCGCCGCTGCCGGTGAGCCTGCACGATGTCGGTTATCGCTACGAGGGGGCGAGCACCGACGCGCTGGCCGGGATCGAGCTGACCATCGGGCCCGCCGAGTTCGTCGCCGTCGTGGGGCACAACGGGTCGGGCAAGTCGACGCTCACCCGCGTGCTGGCAGGGCGCCCACCGACCACCGGCACCGTGCGGCGCCCCGGCTCGGCCGGGCTGGGCGAACTCGGCGGCACCGCGCTGGTGCTGCAACGCCCGGAGAGCCAGACCCTGGGTGTCTCGGTGGCCGACGACGTGGTGTGGGGCCTGTCGGCCGAGCTGGCGGGCGAGGTGGACGTGGACGGCCTGCTCACCGAGGTCGGCCTGGCCGGGATGGGCGCGCGCGAGACCGCCACGCTCTCGGGCGGCCAGCAGCAACGTCTCGCGGTGGCCGCCGCGCTGGCCCGCCGCCCCGCGCTGCTCATCGCCGACGAGGCGACCTCCATGATCGACCCCGACGGCCGCCGCGACCTGGTCGCCCTGCTGGCCGAACTGCCCCGTCGCCACGGCACCGCCGTCGTGCTGGTGACCCATCACGAAGCCGACGCGAGCGCCGCCGACCGGGTGATCCACCTGGCGAACGGCCGCATGGTCGAGCACCTGGCGAGCTGGCCGCAACCGGCCCGCGACCAGCGCCGACGCCCCATGGGCGCGCCGATCCTGGAACTGTCCGGCGTGCGCCACACCTACAACCGCGGCACGCCGTGGGAGGCGCCTGCCCTGCACGGTGTCGACCTGACGGTGCGCCAAGGCGAGGCACTGCTGATCGTCGGCGGCAACGGTTCGGGCAAGTCGACGCTGGCCTGGATCATGGCCGGTCTGGTCGCCCCGAGCGAGGGCCGCTGCACGCTGCGCGGCGCCCCGGTGGACAAGAAGATCGGCGATATCGCGCTGGCCTTCCAGCACTCCCGGCTGCAATTGCAGAAGCAGACCGTGGGCGCCGAGATCGCCGACTGGGGTGGCCGGGCGACCGGCTCCGGCGCGGTCGGGCAGGCACTGGACGCGGTCGGTCTCGATCGCAGGCTGGCCGCGCGCTCGATCGAGGAACTCAGCGGCGGGCAGGCCAAACGGGTGGTGCTGGCCGCGATGGTGGCCAGCCGTCCGCAGGTGGTGGTGCTCGACGAACCGCTGGCGGGCCTGGACCCGCAGGGTCGCGCCGAGATCGTGGAACTGCTCGCGCGGCTGCGGGATTCGGGGCTGACGCTGATCGTCATCTCGCACGACGTGGCCGATATGGCCGCGGTGTGCGACCGCACGGTGCACCTGGACTCGGGGGTGATCGCCGAGACCGCACGTCAGCCGGTCACCGCCGCGGCGGGCCGCGAACCGGTCTGGCGCCTGGACAATCCGCCACACAACGAACCAGGGATCCGATGAGCACCGTTCTGCTGCGCGAGGTTCCGGTCGACAGTGTCGTGCACCGGCTCTGGGCCGGGACCAAGATGATCGCCGCGTTCCTGATCAGTCTGCTGCTGATGTTCCTGCCGATGTGGCCGGTGCTCGGCCTGATCATCGCGTTCCTGGTGGTGATCTGGGTGGCCGCGCGCCTGCCGATCCGCACGCTGCCGCGGCTGCCGTGGTGGTTCTGGGGGCTGGTCGCCCTCGGCGCGCTGATCAACGCCCCGATCGGCACCAAGGCGCTGCTCGGCTACGCGCAGGTGTTCGTCTTCGGCATGGTGCTGGTGGCCGCGTCGTTCCTCATCGCCTACACCACGCCGATGGGTGAGGTGGCGCCCGCGCTGGCGAAACTCGGTGCGCCCCTGCGCAAGCTGGGCCTGCCGGTCGACGAGTGGGCGGTGGTCGTCGCGCTGACCCTGCGCGGTCTGCCGCTGCTGCTCGACGAGATCCGGGTGCTGCGCGCGGCCCGCAAGCTGCGCCCCAAGGACAACCTGATCCATCGCGCCGCCGACCAGAACCCGCTCATCGACATCCTCACCGCCTGCATGGCGGTGGCCTCGCGGCGGGCGGGCGAACTCGGCGAGGCCATCACCGCCCGCGGCGGCACCGGCATGCTCACCGCGCACCCGAGCAGGCCCGGGCGCAACGACGCCATCGCGCTGGTGATCGTCGTCGCGGTGTGCGCGGGCGGGGTGGTGCTCGGCGCCGCGCTCTGACGCCCGGCCTCCCGCCCGCCGCCCGCGCACCGGGCGATACTGACTCGCGTGACCGACAGCGAGCAGGCGGTACCTCCCTGGCAGCGGCCCACCGAGGGCGAATCCCGGCTCGCCGCGACGGCCGCGATCCTGGGGATCGTGGTGGTGCAGGTGCTGCTGCCCAACGAGTTCCTGCCCTCGCCCCCGTGGGTGCTGCCGGTGCTGGAACTGGGTGTGCTGCTGATCCTGCTGGTCGCCAATCCGAGCCGGATGGACCGGGAGGAACGCTGGATCCGCTTGCTGAGCCTGGTGCTGGCCGGGCTGATCAGCTTCGCCACCGCGCTGTCGGCGCTGCGCCTGCTGCACGCCATCGTCACCGGCCAGGTCGGCCAGGAACCGGCCGAGCTGCTCGGCAGCGGCGCACTGATCTGGGCGACGAATGTGATCGCCTTCTCGCTGTGGTACTGGGAGTTCGATCGGGGCGGTCCGGCGGCGCGAGCCAACGGCCGGCAACCCGTTCCGGACTTCCTGTTCCCGCAGATGCAGGACCCCGGCGTCGCCGACCGCGACTGGCGGCCGGAATACCTGGACTACCTGTACCTTTCCTTCACCAACGCCGCCTCGTTCGCGCCCGCGGACGTGTTGCCGCTCTCGCGCTGGTGCAAGGCGGTCATGCTGGCGCAAGCGATGATTTCGCTGGTCATCGGCGCGTTGGTGATCGCACGGGCGGTCAACATCCTGCATTGATCTCATAGCAATTAACTATGAGAAATTTCAGGTTTAAAATCGGATTCCACTCTTCGGCAACCCGATAGCGGGCTATGGTTCAACCGACAATTCGAGCTGGACCGCTACACGCGCCGTCACTCGGTTCTCCGGGGGAGCCACGACCGCGGCGCTTTCGTTTGGGCACGTCAAATCGTTTGGCACGTCACCTGATGAACCAGATGGGAACGTACACATGATCATCCGTAAGATCGCCGCGGTCGCCATCCCAGCGCTCGCGGCAGCACTCGTCGGCTCCGGAATCTCGCACGCCGACCCGGTCACCCCCAATGTCGACTACCGCACCGAACTGGTCGGCAACAAGGTGGTCACCACCCTGACCAACGGGACCTTCGAGCTCACCGGCAATGGGGTCGAGATCCGCGACCAGGCCGGGGCCACCGTGGTCGCCCTGCCGCTGTCGGTGCGTGACGGCAGTCTCGAGTACCCGCTGCCGCACGCGGTGAGTCAGAACCAGACGGTCCTGGAGATCACCGCCGTGAAGGACGTGGCGCTGGCCAAGCCGAATCTCACGCCGGTCGCCTCGCCCGCGGAAAACTATGCGGCACAGGCGAACTTCGCCTCGACCTTCGGTCTGGCCACCGCCGTCGGCAGCTTCGTCGGCATGGCCATCGGCGCGGTGATCGGCCTGGTCGTCGGTGCCGCGGCCGGTGGCGTCGGCGCGATTCCCGGCTTCATCACCGGGGCCAGCATCGGCGGCATCATCGGCAGCCTGGTCGTCGGTGGTCCCACCCTGATCGTGGCGGGCCTGGACCTGATCAACACCCTGGCCGCTCCGCCCGGCACCACCCAGTGGGCTCAGCAGACCAACTAGCCCGCAGCACAGCGACTTCCGCGCCGAGCCGGGCACAATCCGCCGGCCCGGCGCGGAAGTAGCTCGCGGAAACAATCGTGCCGAGGCCCGGAATCGACTCCGGGCAAACTCCCGGCACGCTGATCCGGCGGACCGGTGGCGGCCGGTCCGCCGGGCCGGATCAGTGCTGTTCGCGCAGCGCCTTCTTGGCCGCTTCCTGGGCCGAATCGACCTGGCCCGCGAACTTCCCGCCGGTCTTGGCGTCGACCACATCACCGGCCTTGTCGATGACGCCCTCGACCTTGTCGGCGTTCTTGGCCGCCAGATCCATCGCCTTGCCCGCCAGGTTCTTGAAATCCACCGTGCACTCCTCGTGTGTCCAACCGGTTCAACGCGATCACCCTAGCAACACCACAGCTTTCGTGGACAGGGCTCAGCGCCGCGAACCCGTCACACCGTCCCACACCGGATGCCACAGCCTGCCGGTGTCGGTCCACGCCTGGAACCGGACGGTGCCGGTGAGTTCGGGGTCGACCCACTGCGCGTCGCGACGCTCGTCGGCGGTCAGCTCGTTGACGAACGGTGACGTCGCGCGCGCGAGCCGCGCCAGTTCGGTGGCGATGCGGTTCGCCTGCTCGTCACCGAAGCCGGTGCCCACCCGGCCGATGTAGACCAGCCCGTTCTCGTGCGGAATCCCCAGCAGCAGCGACTTGAACCGGCGCTTCTCGCTGCGCCGCCACCCGCCGACGACCACCTCCCTGGTGCGCCAGTTGCGCTCCTTGAGCCAGGTCTGGGCCCGCTTGCCCGGCTGATACACCGAGTCGCGCCGCTTGGCGACCACGCCCTCCTGCCCCTGGTCGCGACTGTCGGCCATCGCCTCCGCGCCCGAACCGTCCAGCAGCATGGACACATTCATCGACGGTGCCAGCCTGCCCAGCGCCTCGAGCACGGTCCGGCGATCGGTGTACTTCTTGCGCAGCAGGGAGGTGCCGTCCAGGTGCAGCACATCGAACGCGACGAAGATCGCACGCGCCGAATCCGCTTGCAGCGCCGAGATATCCGAGAGCCCGGCCTCGTCCAGCACCACCGCCTCCCCGTCGAGCACCACCCGGTGCCCGGCCAGTTCCTGACCGAGGGCGGCCATGCGCGGATAGCGCGCGGTGACGGTGTTGCCCGCCCGGCTGCGCACGGTGACGGTACCGTCCTCGATCTCGACGATCACCCGGAAGCCGTCCCACTTGGTCTCGAAGGCCCAGTCGCGCGCCGACAACCCGGTCACCTCACCCGCCGTCGCGAGCATGGGTGAGAGCCCACGCGGCAGCGTGCCGGAACCGTTGTGCGACACCGGTTCCCGACGGGTCTGGTCACGCATGTAGTGCATGAGCCACTGGTCACCCTTGGTCTGGATGAAGGCGTAGCGGCCGTGCAGGCGCTCACCGTCGAACTCGACGATCACCTCGTCCTCGCGCCACTTCTCGGTGAGGTAGGTGCCCGAATCCCAGATGGTCATCTCCCCCGCGCCGTACTCGCCCTTGGGAATGGTGCCGTGGAAATCCAGGTACTCCATCGGGTGGTCCTCGGTGCGCACGGCCAGGCGGTTGTGTTTCGGCTCGGTCGGCGGACCCTTGGGGACGGCCCAGGAGGCGAGCACGCCTTCGTGTTCGAGGCGCACGTCCCAGTGCAGGCGGCGGGCGTGGTGTTCCTGCACGACGTAGCGATTGCCGGGGCCGGACGCGGGTACGGCGGCGGGGACGGGTTCGGGGGTGCGTTCCGGATCGCGCATGCTGCGGTACTTGGTGAGCGCGTCGGCCAGGGGCGGGTCGAGGGCGGCGAGCAGGTCGCCGTCGGCCTGCCAGCGGGCCAGCACCTCGTCGAAACGCAACTGGCGCAGGGCATCCGCGTCCTCGATCTCGGCCCAGGTGCGCGGGGCGGCGGCGTGCGGCTGGGCGCGGCCGCGCAGCGAATAGGGGGCGATGGTGGTCTTGGCGGCGTTGTTCTGGCTCCAGTCGAGGAAGACCTTGCCGGTGCGGGCCGCCTTGGCCATGGTCGCCGTCACCAGATCCGGGTGCAGCTGTTGGAGATTGGTGGCCACCTGCTTGGCCACGGTCGACGCGCCCGACGAACTCATGACGCGATCCAGCGGCACGTAGAGATGAATTCCCTTGCTACCACTGGTCACCGGGAACGCCCGCAGACCGATCCCGGCCACCATGTCACGCACGGCCAGCGCCACCCGCGCGCACTCGGCGAGCCCGGCGTCCGGGCCGGGGTCGAGATCGAACACGATCCTGGTGGCGGGCCCGCGCCGCTCGCCGTCGAAACGCCATTGCGGCACATGGACTTCCAGTGCGGCCTGCTGGCCCAGCCAGGCCAATCCCGCCTCGGAGTCGATCACCGGATACACCACCCGGCGGCTGGAATGCTCCATGGCGACGCGCCGGATCCAGGCGGGCGCGTGCTCGGGCAGGTTCTTCTCGAAGAAGTCGGCGTGGTCCACGCCGTTGGGCCACCGCTTGCGGGTGACCGGGCGCCCCACCAGGTGGGGCAGCATCGCCGGGGCGATCGCCGAATAGTAGGCGATCACCTCACCTTTGGTCGTTCCGGTCGCCGGGTACAGCACTTTGTCGAGGTTGCTGAGCTCGACCTCGATACCCGGTTCACCCGGCGCGCCCCGGAACTCCCGGCGGACCATCGACGCGGTTCGGCGGCGGGGACCGATGCCCGGCCCCCGCGAGCCGAATCAGGCCTTCGGCCCCGGATCGGTCGGTGCGGGACCGCCGGTGGCGGGCCCGGCGCCCGGCTGCTGCGGCGGAACGACCTTCTTGGCCGCGTCCTTGCCCTTTTCGATCTTGTCGCTGTACTTGCCGCCGGTCTTCTCATCGATGAACGAGCCGGCCTTGTCGACCGCGTCGTTGATCTTGTCGGCGTTCTGGGCGGCCGCGTCCTTGCCCTTACCGAGCAGGCCCTTCAAGGTATCCACGAGACTCATCTGCCGAAATTCCTTTCGCGAGGAGGTTCACTCCACATCTTCCCACCACGAAACCCGCGGTGGGAGGTCATTCGGAACCACCCGCTGGCCCGGCTTGGGTACGACCGTGGCCGTTCCGGCCGCGTCGGCGGCCTCGACCAGCCGCCGCACGGGTTCGGCCCAGCGGTGGAAGGCCAGGTTGAAGGTGGCCCAGTGGATCGGGACCAGCAGCCCGTGGCCCGGGTCGCCCAGGCACAGGTCGGCGTGCGCGCGCACCGCCTCCTCGGGATTCATGTGCACATCGGTCCAGCGCTCGTCGTAGGCGCCGATGGGCAGCAGCGTCAGATCGAACGGGCCGAGCACCGCGCCCGCCTGCGCGAACGCCTTGGTGTAGCCGGTGTCGCCGCCGAAATACACCCGCTTGGTGGGCCCGGCCAGCGCCCAGGACGCCCACAGCGTGGTGTTGCGGACCAGGCCGCGACCGGAGAAATGCCTGGCCTCGGCACAGGTGACGGTGAGTCCGCGATCGTCCTTGCCGTGGCCCAGCGAGACCGAACCACCCCAGTCCAGCTCGATGATCCGGTATTCGGGCACACCCCACTGCCGCAGGTGGGCGCCGATGCCGGTGGGCACGACGAAGGGCGCGAGCTGACCCCGGACCAGCTCGTCGACGGTGGCCTTGTCGAGATGGTCGTAGTGATCGTGGGAGATGATCACCGCGTCGACCTTCGGCAGCGTGGCCAGCGCGCCGGGCACCGGATGCAGGCGGGCCGGGCCGATCAGCGGCGAGGGCGAGACCCGCTCGCTCCACACCGGGTCGGCCAGCACGCGGTAGCCGTCGAGCTCGATCAGGGCGCTGGCGTGCCCGTACCAGGTGACCGCCAGCTCGGCGGCCTGTTCCGGGACGGCGGGGGTGACCAGCGGCACCGGCTTGCCCGGCCTGCCGACCCGGCCCTTGGTGAGTCCGGACCACAGCAGCGAGGGCGCGGCACCGGCCGCGAGCATGCTGCTGGGCTCGGTGTTGTGGAAACGGCCGTCCCGATAGGACGACTTACCCAGGGCGGTCGGCTCGATGGCCGACGGCCCGGCGCCGAGCGCGGTGGGCAGACCCCACACCGCGCGCGCCACCCAGGCGAGCCCGAGCGAGCTCGCCACCGACCCCGCGACGCGCGCGAGGCTCATCACCGGCCCACGAATTTCGCGGGACGCTTCTCCTGCCGAGCCAATCGACCCTCCTTCGCGTCGTCACTGGTCCAGGCGGCTTCCAGCGCGGCCTGCTGGATCGCGCTGGCCGGTGCCCTGGTGCCGTCGTCGTTGAGCATGAGCTTCATCGCCCGCAGCGACAGCGGGGCCAGCGCGGCGATGGACTTGGCCCAGTCCTTGGCATCGGCCAGGGTGCCCAGCTTGTTGGCGAAGCCGTACGCGTAGGCGTCGGCGGCCGAGACCGATTCGGCGCCGAGCAGGATGGTGCGGGCCGGGCCGCCGCCGATCAGTGAGACCAGCCTGCTCACCGTCCACCGGTCCACCGAGATGCCCAGCTTGGCCGCGGGGACCGCGATGTAGGCGTCGGGCTCGATCACCCGCAGGTCCGAGGCCAGCGCCAGCTGCACGCCCGCGCCGAGCGCGCCGCCGTTGATCGCCGAGATCACCGGCACCGGAAGCGATTCGATGGTGTGCAGCATGTCGAGCAGGCCGCCCAGGAACGATTCGGAGTACACCCCGGTCAGGTCGGCACCGGCGCTGAAGATGGGGCCGCGGCCGGTCAGCACGATGACGCGGGCGCCCTGGTCGACGGCGTCGAGCATCGCGGCGCGCAGCTGGCCGACCAGGTCCTCGTTGAGCGCGTTGCGACGCTGTTCGCGCTGCAATTCGATAGTGATCACGTCACCGTCGCGGGTCACGCCGAGCATGGATCCTCCCCTGAAGGAACGGGTTCACTGAATGTCTTCACTTTGCCACAGGCCGTGGTCGACGCCCCGTAAGGCGATAGCATCGGCGGCTGTGGCGACCGACTTCGACATCCTGGTGATCGGCGCGGGCCAGGCCGGGCTGTCGGCCGGTTATCACCTGCGCAGGCTGGGACTGGTGCCCGAACGCGATTTCCTGATCGTCGACCACGCACCCGGTCCCGGCGGCGCCTGGCAGTTCCGCTGGCCCTCGCTCACGCTCACCACGGTGAACCGCGTGCACGACCTGCCGGGAATGTCCTTCGCCGAGACCCTGCCCGCCGGCTCGGCGTCCGCGCCCGCCGCGACCGCGGTGCCGCACTACTACGAACTCTACGAAAAGCGCTTCGACCTGCGGGTTCGTCGCCAGGTCACGGTGTCGGTGGTCTGTGACCGGACCGCCGACGGCCACAGCTGCGCGGGCCGCGGCGAGGTGTTGCAGGTGGAGACCGAGGGCGCGGGAACGCTGCGGGTGCGCGGGCTGGTCAACGGCACCGGCACCTGGGAGCACCCGTTCATCCCGGTGTATCCGGGCGCGGGCGGCTTCGCCGGACGTCAGCTGCACACCCGCGACTACCGCACCCCCGACGAGTTCGCGGGCAAGCACGTGGTGGTGGTCGGCGGTGGGATCTCGGCGGTGCAGCTGCTCGACGAGATCTCCCAGGTGACTTCCACCACGTGGGTCACCAGGACCGAGCCGCGCTGGCGCGAGACGCCCTTCGTGGAACAGGACGGCCGCGACGCGGTGGCGATCGTGGAGGACCGGGTGCGACGCGGGCTGCCGCCGGGCTCGGTGGTCTCGGTGACCGGCCTGCCCCTGGACGACCGGCTGCGCGCCGCGCGCGAGCGTGGCGCGCTGGACCGGCTGCCGATGTTCGAGCGGATCGAGCCCGACGGGGTGCGCTGGGCCGACGGACGGTTCCAGCACGCCGACGTCATCCTGTGGGCCACCGGCTTCCGCAGCGCCCTGGACCATCTCGCGCCGCTGCGGCTGCGCGGGCCCGGCGGCGGGATCACCATGACCGGGCGGCTGGCCACCCAGGTCGCGGTCGACCCGCGCGTCCACCTGATCGGCTACGGGCCCTCGGCCAGCACGATCGGCGCCAACCGGGCCGGACGCGCGGCGGCCGTGGAACTGACGCGCTACCTGGGAATCACTCCAGACCGGCGCTGAAGGTGCCGGGATCGGGGCCCACACGGGTGCCCTTGTCGAGGCGGTTGATCGCCTCCATCGCCTCGGCGCCGAGTTCGAAGGTGAACACGTCGAAGTTCTCCGCGATCCGCGAGGGCGTCACCGACTTGGGGATGACGATATTGCCCAGCTGCAGATGCCAGCGGATGATCACCTGCGCGGGCGTGCGGTCGAGTTCCTCGGCGATGCTCGCGATGGTGGGGTTGTCCAGCAGCGTGCCCTGCCCGAGCGGGCTCCACGCCTCGGTGGCGATGGCGTGGTTGGCGCCGTACTGGCGCAGGTCGCGCTGGGACAGGGTGGGGTGCAGTTCGATCTGGTTGACCGCCGGGGTCTCCCCCGTGTCGGCGATCAGGGTCTCCAGGTCGATCACCCGGAAGTTCGAGACACCGATCGAGCCGACGCGTCCCTGCGACTTCAGCGCCTGGAACGCGCGGAAGGTGTCGACGTAGCGGCCCGCCGAGGGCACCGGCCAGTGGATGAGATACAGGTCTAGATAGTCCAGACCCAGACGTTTCATGCTGGCATCGAAGGCGCGCAGCGTGGAGTCGTAGCCCTGATCGGCGTTCCACAGCTTGGTGGTCAGGTAGATCTCGTCGCGCGGGATGCCCGACTCACGGATGGCGCGGCCTACGCCTTCCTCGTTTCCGTAGACCGCGGCCGTGTCGATACTGCGGTAGCCGACCTTCAACGCCTCGGCCACCACTCCGGTGACGTCCTCCGCGGGCACCTGGAACACGCCGAACCCCAGTTGCGGGATCACGTTCCCGTCGTTGAGCACGATGGTGGGAACGAGGCTGCTTGCGCTACGGAAGGTCACCCTTCCGACCGTAGAAGTGCTTCGCCGTACCGTCAACGACGCCGACCTGCGTGTTTCCCCGAGTCGCGGTGGGGTGCGAACCGGGGCGTGGGTCAGTAGACCACCCCGGTGAGCCCGATCCGGCGGTAGCGGACCCGCCGCGAGGCACGCAACTCGACGGGCGCGACGGTGCGCAGGGCGGCGAGTTCCTCGGTGACGGCCAGCACCACGCGCCGGGCGAAGGCGACGGGTTCGGCTGCGGCATCGGGATATTCGCCGACGATGCGGTCGACGACACCGTCGCGATGCAGGTCGATCGCGCGAATGCCCTGGGCGTCGGCCAGTTCCGGCGCGTGCGCGGTATCGCGGAAGACGATCGCGCTCGCGCCCTCGGGCGGCAGCGGCGCGAGCCAGCCGTGCGTGGCGGCCAGGACGCGGTCGGCGGGCAGCAGCGCGAGCGCGCCACCGCCGGTGCCCTGGCCCAGCAGGATCGAGACCGTCGGGGTGTCGAGGGTGACGAGATCGGCCAGACAGCGGGCGATTTCGGGGGCGAGCCCGCGTTCCTCCGCCTCTTTCGACAGCGCCGCGCCGACGGTGTCGATCACCAGCACCAGCGGGAGTCGCAGTTCCTGGGCCAGCGCCATCGCGCGGCGCGCTTCGCGTAAAGCGGCCGGGCCCATGGTGTGTTCGCCGCGCTGGCCGGATCGGTCGTGACCGAAGACGACACAGGGCTGTCCACCGAAGCGGGCCAGAGCCAGCACGACGGTGCGATCGGATTCGCCCTGGCCGGTGCCGCTGAGCGGAACACGGTGTGTCACATGGCGTAACAGGTCACGGATGCCCGGACGCCCGGGCCGCCGGGTGCTCAGTACCGAATCCCAGGCGCTGGCAGTGGTATTCGCCGCCGTCACCGGACTCAGCACGGGCGCAGCCCATCCCGGCTCCGCCGACACCGGCATCACCGCACCGCTGGCCACGCTCAAGGCGCGGTGGGCGATGCGGCGGAACACCTCCACCGGGACGACGCCGTCGATCACGCCATTGCGGTAGAGGTTCTCGGCGGTCTGCACGCCGGGCGGGAAGGGCTTGCCGTAGAGCGCCTCGTAGACGCGCGGACCGAGGAAGCCGATGAGCGCGCCGGGTGCGGCGAAGGTGATGTGCCCCAACGATCCCCAGGAGGCGAACACGCCGCCCATGGTCGGATCACGCAGGTAGACGAGATAGGGATATCCGGCGGCCTTGTGCACGGTGACCGCGCCCGCGATCTTCACCATCTGCACGAAAGCGACGGTGCCCTCCTGCATCCGGGTGCCACCGGAGGTCGGCGAGGCGATCAGCGGCAGACCCAGTTCGGTCGCGCGCTCCACCGCGGACACGATCCGTTCCGCCGCGGCGACACCGATCGAACCAGCCAGGAACGCGAACTCGCACGCGATCACCGCCACCCGGCGCCCACGCAACAGGCCCTCGCCGGTGAGCACCGACTCGTCGGTGCCCGCGCGCACGGTGGCCTCCACCAGTTCCTGGCGGTAGCGCGGGGTGATCGGGGGCTCGACCGGGGGCTGATCCCAGCTCACGAAGGTCCCGGAATCGAGCAGCTGACCGAGCAGCTCATTCGCCGACATACGCACGAACAGAGCCTAGCGGGACCGGTCGGCGACGCGGATCACCGCGGCGCGACCCGGCCCGGAGCCGGACCAGGAGTGGGGGCTGCGGCCTTCATCGCGGCAGCCCCGCTTCCGGTCAGTAGCCCTGCATGACCTTGCGCAGGGCGTACTCGGTGAGCGAGACCAGGGCCTGCTTGGCGGGCTCCCGGCGACGGGCGTCGATCGACATGATCGGCACGTCGGCGGGAACAGCCAGCGCCTGGCGGATGTCCTCGAGCGGGTACTTCGGGGCGTCGTCGAACTCGTTGAGCGCCACCAGGAACGGCAGGCCGCGCGCCTCGAAGTAGTCGACGGCGGCGAAGCTGTCTTCCAGCCTGCGGGTGTCGACCAGCACCACGGCGCCGATGGCACCGCGGATCAGGTCGTCCCACATGAACCAGAACCGGTACTGGCCCGGGGTACCGAACAGGTACAGCACCAGGTCGTCGGCGAGGCTGATACGGCCGAAGTCCATCGCCACCGTGGTGGTCGACTTCATCGGAATCCCGGTCAGGTTGTCGATTCCGGTACTGGCGTTGGTGACCAGCGCCTCGGTGCGCAGCGGAACGATCTCCGACACCGCACCGACCAACGTGGTCTTACCGACACCGAAGCCACCGGCGACAACGATCTTCGCCGAAGTCGGCTTGCTCGTGCGGGTGTCGACCTGCGCCGTCGAATCAAATACGCCGGAGTCCACTGAGAACCCTTTCGATCAGCTCGCGACGTTCATCGTCGCTGGAATCGTCTTTCAAAGTCGCCGAGACTCGCACGTGACCGGCCTCGATGAGGTCGGCGACGAGAACCCGCGCTACACCGATCGGTATACCCAATTGGGCAGCTATCTCGGCAACGGACGGCGATTGCCTGCACAACTCCACGATGGACGTTTCGAGGTTGTTCAGTTCGAACTGCCGCTCCATGGCGACCGGATGCGATGCGACGAGTGCCTCCAGCGCCAACTCGACCGCCGGCCTGGTGCGGCCGGCAGTCAAGGAGTACGGGCGAACGAGGCTGGGCTCGGCGCTCCCCATGCGGTGATCGTCTATGTCCATCCCACCATCAGGAACCCATCGTGACACGTGGCGTGGCCTGGACGGTCTGGCCCACACGCTCGACCAACAAAGCCATTTCGTAGCCGACCTGACCGATGTCACACGAGGTGTTGGTCAGGACCGCGAGGTAGGAGCCGTCGCCCACTGCCATCAGCAGCAGGTAACCGTGCTCCATCTCGACGACGGACTGCAGTACAGTACCGCCTTCGAACAGATTCGACACGCCGACGGACAGACTCGCCAGGCCGGCGGTCACCGCGGAGAGCTGTTCCGCGCGGTCCACCGGGAGCTGGGCGCTCGCGGCCATCAGCAGGCCGTCAGCCGAGACCAGGACGGCATGGGCTACGCCAGGAACCTCGTTGGCGAAGTTCGAAACCAGCCAATCCAGCTGACGGTTCGTACCACCTAGATCGGGGTTCATCGGTCTCCTTTATCTCCGGTTAGGTTCATTGCCTTCATTGCGCGGCCATCCCGGACGCCCTGCTGGTGACGACTCAAGCTGGACCTGATCGTTTCGGGATCACGTTGCGGAGTGCTGTCGGCCTTGCCGGTGACACCACCGGGCACGAGCCTGCCGCCCGGATTGCGCTGAGGCAAGCCCGCGGCGGTACGAACCTCGGGTTTGGCCTCGCTGGCCCGGCGGGCAGCCTGCCAGCCGTCGTCACCGGGTGATTCGAAGGCGGCGGCCGCTTGGGACCGGTCGGAATTCTCGTCCGTGAGCCAGGCCGACATCATCTCCGCGAAGATCGGCGTTCCGCCCATGACGGAATCACCTTCCGGTGCCGGCTGCAACCTGGTCTGGAAGAACGACGCAGCCTTGGCCGGATTCGACCGGAAACTGTGCCGACCCGGATCGCGCCCTGCCGACGCAGCGCTCTCCGGCTCCGCAGGTTCCCGATCCCGTTGCGGCAGAGCCACTCCGGGCCCGGCGTTCGCCTGCGGTACCACAGTAGCGCCGGGGGCGCGCTGCGGCAGCCCATTCGGGCCACCCGGACGCGGCGGGGCCGAGTCGGCGGCAGGCGGCTGTCCGGCCGCGGGCGCCCGCTGCGGCAGACCCGAGGCCGGGTCACGCTGCGGCAGACCGGTCACCGGATCGCGCTGCGGGAGACCACCGGTCTGCTCACGCTGCGGCAGGCCACCGGACGGATCGCGTTGCGGGAGTCCACCGGTCTGGTCGCGCTGCGGCAGACCACCCGACGGGTCACGCTGTGGGAGTCCACCGGTCTGCTCACGCTGGGGCAGACCACCGGACGGGTCACGCTGCGGGAGGCCGCCGGTCTGGTCGCGGTGCGGCAGGCGCGGGGTCGGCTCACGCTGCGGGAGGCCGTTGGCCGGGCCGCGTTGGGGCAGGCCGGTCGACGGGTCACGCTGGATCGGGGCCGAATCCCGCTGCGGCCCACCGGCACCGCGCTGCGGGAGCCCGGTCGACGGGTCACGCTGCACCGACGACGGATCACGCTGCGGCAGACCCGTGGCGGGGTCACGCTGCGGCAGACCACCGGTCTGCTCACGCTGCGGCAGACCACCCGACGGGTCACGCTGCGGGAGACCGCCCGTCTGCTCACGCTGGGGCAAGCCGCCGGAGGGGTCACGCTGCGGGAGACCACCGGTCTGCTCACGCTGAGGCAGGCGGTTGGCCTGGTCGCCGCGCTGCGGCAGACCGGCCGACGGGTCGCGCGTCGGCGCGCCGTTGGCGCCCGGCGAACGCTGCGGCAGCCCACCCGGGGTCTGCTGCGGCTTGGCGGGTTCACGCGGCGGCAGGCCACCGGCGGGCGACGCCGACTCGCGCGACGGCGCACCATTGGCACCCGGCTGCCGCACGGGTAGGCCACCCGAGGACTGCGGCGCACCGGCGGGCTTGGCCTCGCCCGGCTGACCGGGCGCGGCGGG